>JBMYUM010000001.1:0-51410 GCA_049605375.1 Phycisphaerae bacterium
CGAGATGGTCATTCATCTCTGGAGATCGGCCAGACCGCCGATTCCATGGTGCTCTCGGCACTGACGCCAAGCAAGGTGGGACAGATCGAAACTGTCAGTCTGCTTGAACGCTCCTTGGCCTTGTCGATGTTGATCGCGCTGATGCCACTTTTTGCGTGCGTGGTCGCGGCCATTCGAATGATCGATAAGCAGTCGGCACTGTTCGTCCAGGACCGAGTCGGTTTGAATGGCCGAGTCTTTCGCATCTACAAGTTCCAGACGATGAAAGCCGGTTGTGCGGAAAAAGTCATCGCCAGCAAGGCCGATCATGATCCACGGATTACACGACTGGGACGATGGCTTCGTAAGCTGAACATCGATGAAATGCCGCAACTGTGGAACATCATTCGTGGAGAGATGCGTTTCGTCGGACCGCGCCCCGAACTTCCAAAGATCGTGGAGGAATACGACGTGCGTGCGATGCGCAGACTGGCATGCCTGCCCGGTATCGCTGGGCTCTGGCAGGTCAGCCCGCATCGAAACGATCCCATCCACCATCATCTTGAATATGACGAAGCCTATCTGGCATCGCATCCCACCTTTCTTGATTGGGCGATCGGTATGCAGGCGGTCCTGGCTGGATTCACAGGTAAGTAGGACGTTGAAGAGAAGGAGAAGTCTTATGAGATGGCGAGGGAGAATCGTTGGGTTGCTCGGGGTTCCGTGCCTCATGCTCGCGAACTGCTCTGAGCAGGGAACGGAGACGCAGGCGATCGTCGATGTGCCGATGGAAAGCACGGACGATGCGTTCGCACCGACGGACTCGGTGGCTGCTGAAGAGATGGACAACGAAGAGGTTGTCGTTGAGGCGGATGACGTTTCGGAAGAGGGAGAGGCCGTTGTGGTCACGACGATTGAGCAAAGCGGTTTTGCCGCACCCGCTGATCCACCGTCCGAGTTTACCTTCGATACGGTGACAGAGTTCGGTGTCTTTGCCAAGGTCGTCGACATGAACGGCAATCCCGCATTCGACGTGACGTTGACCGCCGCAGCCATGAGAAATGGTGTTCCCGTTCAACTCTATCGCACCAGAACGGATACCGCCGGAGAAGCGGATCTGATTGTCTCCAGACTCTGGGCTGACGACGTGATCACCGTCACGGCACGGAAGCCGTATTACCAGGAAGTTATCGTCGATGTCGTCATGGATGGGTCGATTGAAACCGAAGTCACTATCGAACTACCTCTGGAGTAAGTCATGTTCTGGAAACACAAAACGTCGACCGGTGCTATCGTTGCTTCCTTGATTGGTGCGCTCAGTACGCTGAGTTCCGTCCTTGCCGACTGCCCGAATTCCCCTGTGGAAGGTACGTTCACACAGCTTCCATCTGTTCTGCTGGATGAAGTGCGAGACCTTCTGCCGGAACGTGTGACCATTTTCACGCTCCATCCGGAGTTTATTGACGAAACCGTGAATCCGAATCTCCTTGTCACGCAGGACGCAGACATCAGCGTTACCTTCATCGATGAAGGCGCCGGGTATCGCAATGCGTTCGGGTATGTCGAGTTCGACAATGATGGGAACATACTTTGTGAGCAGTCGATCTGGGCCAATGCCTCCGAAGTTGGCGGTGGAGGCTATCTCGTGCCGGGTGACACGGTTGACCTGGGTACGTTCTCGGCTGGCACGAATGTCGGCTTCTACGTTATCGCGAATGGATTCAACCGAGGCGAATCGGTGCCATCCCAGAGTAACCCTGACAATGTCTTTTACACGATTGACAGTTTGAACACGGACGGATTCCGACACGTTGCATTGATCGGTACCCAGGCTCAGGTCGATGGTGAGAATCCGCTGATCCTGGGGTTTGAAGATCTTCGGAATCTGGGTGACAAGGACTTCAATGACGCGGTCTTTATCGTTCAGATTACACCCAACGAGGCGCGGGAAGAGATCATTGAGAACGGGAATATCCCGGTCTCGGACTTCGCAGAAGATCTTGATGGTGACGGCATTCTGAATGGTGAAGACAGCCATCCAGACGACCCCGATCGATGCGTCCGGGTTCGTCTTCCCGGCGAAGACGAAAACTACATGATTGCGTTTGAAGACCTGTTCCCGAATGTGGGTGACGGTGACTTCAATGACTTGGTCGTCGGCTTCTTTGTCGAGCAGATCCTCGATGGACAGGGGTTGATTAAGGAACTGCGTATCATGCACAAGTTGGTTGCACGCGGTGCATCCTACAAGCACGAGTTTCATCACCGGATTCGATTCATCGGGTATGACGCAACGAGTGTCACACGCCGATACGATCGTGCGGGTGGTTTGGTCGAGGTCGTTAACGGAACCCACAATTCCGGTGCCGACATCACCGTCTTCCCGGATACGCATCTTGCCCTGTTCGACGAAACAACGCTGAGCCCGCTTCCCAATACGGAGCCGGGCAAGGATCAGAAAGCAGGACGTTACACCGAGACGGTCATCATCTTCGACAACGCTATACCCGTGACCGATCTCGAAGTGGCGCCGTTTGATCCATACATTCTCGTGCTCGATACCGGGTATGACATCCATCTGATCGGCAAGAACCCGATCGATGGAAGCATCAACGGGGAAACACCGCTCGGCAACGCATTCGTAAACAGTGCGGGATTCCCGTTTGCCATGCTGGTTCCGGTGAACTGGCGGTATCCGGAAGCCGGCAACTACATCGGTAGCGTTTTCCCGGGTTTCAGCGGATGGATCGATAGTGACGGTGTGAACAACGCCGATTGGTACGACGCGCCGGGAACGGGGGCTCGCAACTACACGTTGACCATGCCGGATTAAATGAATGCCGGGCGGTTTGCAGACAACACCTGCAGGTCGGCTGAAGACGGATAACGATCATGCGAAACACGATCATCAACTCGGAACGCGTGCTGCAACTGGCGATGCTCGTGTGGTTGTTGATGGTCCTGACGAATCTTCGTCCTCCGTGGCAGGGTCTGGTGTCAGACTCTGCGGTGCAGAATCTCGCAACGAAGCGCCAACTCATCTTTGGCGTTGGCGGCGTTGCGGGATTCATTTATTTGACATTCCGGGGAAGCTTCTACCGGGCCGTCCTCTGTTTCGTACCCTGCCTGATGTGGTTGGGATACTGCTTCTTTTCGCTGGTATGGAGCCCGCAGCCGGCCCTCACCGTGAAGCGAAGCGCCGTGCTGTTGCTCGGCTACATCATGATCGCAGCCTTCTCCGTCTCGTCGAAACGACCGCTTGCACTCTGCCAACGTTGGATCGTGCTCGTCACCGGGTTCCTGGCCGTCGGTTCCATCGGTGCGATGGTGGCGCTGCCCAAGATCTGCTGGAGTCCGCCGATGCGTGACGGGTTGGCCGGACTGACCAATCACCCCAACACGCTGGGAATCGCCTGCGGTATCGGGTGGATTGCCTCATTGGGGTGGCACGGTCTTCATGGCTGGCGTTGGCTCTTTCTACAGGGGCTGCGACTCGCACTCTTCGCCAGTGTGATTCTCACCGGTTCCAAATCGTCATTGATGCTGATGATCCTGGGAACCCTCGTCTACGCCATACTTGTCTCCGGTCGATACCGAAGATCCTTTATTCTTCTGGTGACGCCGGCTGTCCTTGCCATTGTTGGCATCATTGGACCAAACACGATCTTCGCAGAAGCCACCGGTGCCCTCGGACGCGATACCACCCTGACCGGTCGTACCGAACTGTGGGAACTGGTCTGGGCGGAAGCGATGAAACATCCGTGGGCCGGCACCGGCCTTGGCGCCTTCTGGGTTCCCATGAAGGGGTACGAACTGACAGGTACCTGGAACCCGCGTCAGTCCCACAACTCCTACCTCGACCTGTTCAATGAACTGGGTTTGGTGGGAGCGGTGTTCTTTATCCTCGCGTTTCATGGCGTGGTGGTACGTGCCATCTCGTCATTGCCGTTCCCCGAACCGGGACGGCGGGATCTTGATGGGGCACGTCGTGCGGCCATGCTCGCTTTCTGTGCCATGATCCTGTTCTACTATTCCATGCTCGAAACCTGCCTTATGAAGGTAGACAACTTTCCATTCCTGGCCCTGCTTTGGACGCTGATCTGCGTCTACCGCGAAGTCATTGGGCTCGATGGAAGAGACAGGAGCGAACAAACCGTTGAAAGCCCTGTCATGGGCGGAGGAAGACTGTCGTGCGCGTAGCCATGCTGGTTAACATCTTGAGTCCTTATCGAATTCCTCTGTTCCGTGATCTCCAGGACACGAACGGCTGGAACTTCAAGGTTTTCACCTGCGCGGAAACAGAAAAAGGACGAGACTGGACGATCGAAGCCGACGGGCTGCAGGTCAAGCGGTCGTGGAGTCTGTCCTGGGTTCGAACCATCAAGCGAAAGGGGGCAGTCGACTTCACACAACGGCTGACCTATCACTTCCCATTCGGCGTACTTTGGGATCTGATGCGCTTTCGACCCGATGTGGTCGTCAGCGCCGAACTGGGCGTTCGAACCTTCCTGGCCGTCCTGTATTCCATGCTGTTCCGATCTCAGTTGATCATCTGGTGGTACAGCACGAAGGTCAGCGCGCAGGGTTCGTCCTGGCGGCAGTGGCTCCGACGTCAGATGTTGAATCGAGCGGATGCGGTCATTGGTATGGGAACGGATGCGCGGCGCATGCTGAAGTCCCTGGACGTTCCGGAAGAGAAGATCTTTGACACGATGAATGCGTCACCGGTGGCGCCTCGGCAGACGCCCGAAGGCGTCGGCAAACTGACGGTCGAAGAAACTCACTACCTGCGGGAAAAAATGAGCGCGAGGCAGATCGCCGCGTTGGATGGTCGTCGCATTGTCTGTTGTCCGGGCCGCCTGATACCCGTCAAGGGAACGCTTGATGTGTTGCAGGCTTGGCGTTCACTGCCCCAGGAAATACGAGACCTGTGGGCCCTGGTCATTGCCGGAAACGGTCAATACAAAGAAGACGTCGAGGCCGCAAGCGAGCAGGATCCATCAATTCTCTATGTTGGCCATCTCGACGGTGAAGAAATGGCGGATCTCTATCATGTCAGTGACCTGGCACTGTTCAATTCCTACGGCGACGTCTGGGGTCTGATTGCGAATGAAGCGATGTCGTGCGGTGTGCCGGTCCTCTCATCAGTCTACGCAGGTTGCACGGTTGACCTGATTGAGCATGCAACCAACGGTTGGCGTTTTCGTCCGGATTCGCGGTACGAATTCAGGACGACGCTGGAGGCTGCGATGCGCCATCCTGATCTCGCGGGTGTCGGTGAGCGCGCCCGTGAGACTCTGCGTGCTTTTACAATTGGTCGCATGTCGCTCGGTATTCGCGAGGCCGTGAACCGAGCGACGACCGGCGGTGTCGATGTACGTGCAGAGGTTGATCACGCTTAGACCATGCTTCTACGTTGCCACTCTTCACCGATGCAGCTCTTCTCCGTAGAAAGGGGCTTTGGAATGCCGAAGCGTGTAGCACATGCAACGCATATTCAGCCGAACCATGTTCACGGGAGCAGATCCCCAGGGCCCATGGTACGGACTGCGGTTGCCGCGGTCGGAGATTTGCCGCGATCTCGCTCCCGCTCGTTGGCCATGCTAGGCCAACAATTGCCCGGGCGTTCGTATGCCGCGATGGATTTGTGTGCATGCGAACGCCTCCTTGATTCTGCGAGGCCGTTCCAGCCGAGGTAACCCAAGGGAGCGTGATTGTCGGGACCTTGTCTGATGGAACCTGGCAAGGCCTCAACATGACGTATGGGAGGGGGGATCGCACCGGGCAGGACTCGAACCTGCGACCGTCGGATTAGAAATGGCATCTCGGACAGAGATTCACCCCTTGCACAAGGGGGTTTTATGAATTCGCTGAGGCACTGTACGCCGACGTGTTCACCATGAAATTGTTGAGCAAAGTTACGGTGTTTTTATTCTGGTCTGGAAACAGATGGCCGTAAGTATCCATGGTAAGCGTGATGGTCGAGTGGCGCATGATTGACTGAATTTCCTTCGGGTGGGCGCCCGCTTGTGCAAGCCAGGCCCCGCACGTGTGACGAAGGGAATGAAATACCAACACCTCGCCTTCCTCATTCGTCGGCAACAGCAGGTCGCTCTCCATTCTGCGCCGACTCTCGTCAGGGTCCGCCTTGGCTTCTTCGAGCCACTTGGATCTTGCAAAGGCCAAGTCGCGTTGGATGATTGTAGACCAGCGTGAATGCCGGTTAAAGCTAAACACCTGGTCACCCTTCTTCTTCCCCTGTACATGCTGTTCAATTTCATTCGCAAGATCGGGTAAGATGTACTGTCTGGCATCCTTTGAATCTTTGGTGGAAGATCCGACGATCAATACGAATGGGCTTTCGCCGAAAAAGACCTTGCCCACCTTCAAGCTACGAAGCTCGCCAGCACGCAATCCCGTCTGTATAGCCATCGCGTAGAGTAGCGATCGTTCTGTGCCGGTGGCCTTCAAGTGCGTTGGCGCAAGTTTGGTGTACTTCTTCAACAGCAACCATTCGTCAGGGAGAAGCATTCGCCGCTTAATAACAGTCTCGATTGGTGGCGTCGATACGGTAAGAAGCGGGTCGGCTGACAGGTGTCCGTTCCTGGTGAGCCATTTCGTAAAGGCCTTGATTGCCCAAATCTTGTACCGGAGAGTTCGCGGCGCCAGCCGCTGCTGCATTTCAGCGGAGCATCGAAGAACATCTTCGGCGCAAATGTCGCGGACGAATTGCCATTGACTGAATTTGACGAACTCCGATAGGGCGAACGTGGACTGCGAAATGTGGGTGGGGTTTGAACGAAGTCGCAGATGGTCTCGATAATTCTCGATGTGTTGATTGAGTTCGATCTTGGAGCTGGCGATTCGGGCCTCGATAAGCCGTAGTTTCGCCAGTTTATTTAGACGACGGCCATCGAGGTTGTCCAGCCATGCAATGATGTCTGGGTCCATTGGGGCCCCCACAGCAGCCTGGGCAGAAAGGCGTTCAAGCATGTCCGCTAACTTTTCGGTTGATCGTCTGTCGGCGTACCCAGCCCAAGACATCCATATGCCCGACATGTGGTTCTTCCATTTGAAATGCCAGTTCTTTGCGGGTTTTCCCCTTACCTTTCGTTTGTAAACTCTCATGAAGTACACGCCTCCTGTTCGATCCTAGAATTGTCCGAATAGTAAGTTTAAGCAGTGGGCGCCATGCCGGTTCCAGCGACATGGCGCCCGGACAACACAACGCCCTCCAGGACAAGGAGAAACGCCATGCGTGTCAGATTTGCAATTGCAGCCGTCGTCATTGCGGCGGCCGCAGTCTTGTACATGAGTAGCACTGGCAGAGCCGACGGCCCGCCAACTCAGAATTTTGTTTGCTGCCAGGACCTATCTGGGGCATGCCTGAGTCGGCCCGACTACATTGGGTGCGGCGAAGGCGAATACCCTGTCGAATGTCCGTGCAAGAAGCCCGGCACTAGAGCGGACTAAGCCACGACTGGGCCTTGCCGCGCATCTCCGCCTGTGTATCACGGAGCGTGGCAACGCGCTCCATCAACGGCACCAAATTGGGAAGTCGGTTTCTGATCTCACTGAAGTGGGGGCGAAGCCCCCACTCTTTGTACATTCCAGAGCCATGCTTTGCGATCGCGTCGACATCGAGGTGGCACCACCGCTTCATCTCGTCTCGAATCTCAACTAGCAAGTCCAACGCATCACCTTCAACGGAATCGAGGTGAATCGAGAATACACCATCAAGCAGTGGGTCGATTCCCGGAATATCACGGCCATCCTCTATCCAATGGGCCATACGGTCAGAAGGTGGCATCATCGCGATGGAGTCGTAGAGCATGTTCATTGCAGTTACAGCGCCGCTTACTGTACTTAAGTGCTGGGCTTCGCCTATCTTCGAGATCAAGATGTCGCGAGCGACAGTTGCTTTTTCGAAGTACTGGTCTTCCTCTTTCCGCCAAGCATGAATCTTGCATTCGTAAGGGAGTACGTTGTAGTTCATGAGTGCGGCCTCTCTGATTGCCGCACGAACTGAAATTGTGGCGATCAGCGTGACTGCAATACATGCGGCAAGTCCGCACGCTGCCTTAATCCGATGACGTCGCAGGAACCATCCGGCTCGCCGATGCGGCGCCCGGAGCTTCGCTGTAATTGATTCACCATTCAGGTAGCGTTCGACATCTTTCCTGAGAGCTGAAACCGTAGGATAACGGTCTTTCTGCTTCCAAGCAGTAGCCTTCTGCACGATTGCATCGAGTTCGGCTGGCGCTCTTTTGTTGCGTTGGCGAACAGTCGGAAACGGTTGACCGTTCTTCCAGAAGTCGGACACTTCAGTGTCATTCAGACCAAAGTATGGATGATGATCGGAAACCATCATGTATAGGATGATTCCCAGAGCGAATACGTCGCATTGTTCGTCAGCTTCGTACTTCTTCAGTTGCTGTGGCGATGCATAATATTTGGTTCCGACGAATGCCCTGATTTCTGTATTCGCGTACCGAATAGGAGACTCTCTCTGGCGCGCCAAACCAAAGTCTAGAACAGTCGGATGGTCTGCATCATCCACCAAGATGTTTGACGGTTTCAGATCACGATGGACGATCCCTTGGCTATGTGCGTACTCGATCGCGAAGCAAATTTTCTGAAACACTGGAAGCCTTTTGCCTCGGAGCGTTTCGATCATTTCGTTTCGATCAAGTTTGGGTTGCCCACACATCCAGAGTTCAATGTCGCATCCCCTGATTAGCTCCATCGCGATAAACTGCTTACTGTGCGGAGCGCCATGGTCGAGGATCTTCACAATAGAAGGATGATCTAGCTGTCGAACGATCCTGATCTCTTCTTCAAAGCGGACTCGGTCTTCGACAGTGGCGAGCTGCACGTCTCGTACGACCTTGAGTGCTACTCGTTCGCCAGATTGAACGTTGGTGGCAACATGGACCGAGCTCTGCGAACCTCGCCCCAGGTGCGTCTCCAGCAAGTACTTGTCGATCACAATGCGACTAGGATCAATTTTGGCTATTGCTGGCACTTAAGTCTCTCCGGAATTGGGGGTATACTCCCACTGCTTTATGGCTTCTGCCGTGACGACGGTTGCACAGACCGATACGCCGGGAGCCGTAGGGTGCACTCGCACGGTGCAATGCCCTGGATCCCCTGCTCTCGCAATAGTTCAGCGCTTTTGCCTCAGGGGTGAAGGGGCGCCCTCTACCCGTATAGGTCCTCGAACCCGCCGTTTTTGCCAAAATAAATCCAAAAATCTCTAAGTACATAAACACCAGTCCTTTAGATGCATGCCATCCACTCGCATATGAATAAGGGTTTTCCCGGTACCCGGTTCTTCGTCTTTAACTATTTTGTCATTCCACCATTCGTGGTCGCGAAACAGGTGCCTTGGTTCGCCAATCTGTTTGATGTCAGCTAGAGGGACGCCGCCCCCACGCATGGAAGCATGAAAGAGGAGCAACACTGCTGCTGTTGCTCTTTCAGGAAACTTCGTAAGCGTGTGATCGAGGAGAATGTAAGAGCCATCATGCGCAACGGTCGCTTGTCGAAGCTGGTGAGGTGCAGCAGGTGTGTGAGCGTCGGATGAGCGGCTCTGCGCTTTCAGAACTGATTCAGTGATCGTCTCAACAAGCGTAGACACAAACTCCCCCAGGGACTCCCCCCGGGTCGCAAATCCCTTGCGATCCATAGGTGGACCTTCGGCCATGGTTTTCCTCCCATGATATTAGTTGTGCAATGGAAAGCGCGAGGTGTGCGCTCCCACAATAGTTCAGCGAGTCCGAAAGTACAAAAAAATATTCCGTAGGTCAACGACATTCCGTGCAGATTTACACGCGGCCTGCGATATCGAAAACGACGTTTTGCGTGCTTGCCGTGCAAAAGGCGCACGCGGCGCGCTTCAATCGCACTCGATTGCGCGAGATTTGCACGCCATATTTCTTGTAGCTTCCGTCTCGTCATCAAAGTGGCATGCGGACATGCCCGGCAATGGAGACTGGCAATGCCATCAAGAATGCTCAGCACCAAACAGATCTGCGAGTGGCTTGGTATTTCTGATCGAACGCTTAGGCGATATCGGGATATGGAAGGAAAGCTCCGCTTCCCCGAACCCATCGTCATGCCATTTGGCAATCGTTGGAGGGAAGACGTGGTTCAGGCGTGGATCGGTCGCGCCAAGAGGCACGCTCTACGTCACGGTAGGCTCAATGAAACTGCCTTCGGCGAAGCGGGTCGTGAAGAAAGGCTCGCATCATGAACGAGCCACTACTCAGATTCGGCGACGGTGACTACCGCAAGGAAATCCGGCCGTCGGACTTTGACCGTCCACCCCGAAAACTACCACCGTTCAAGGGCATCCACGTTGTTGGCGTACTGATCTTGATCGGTTTCGCAAGGTGGTGTTTGCAATACACCGCCATGCCTTGACTGCAGGACTCTCTGATCTGCGCGTGGGGGCCGTTAGTGCGCGCAATACAAATCGAACTCAACGGTGAATCTCCTTAATCTCAGGAAGAGCCCGCAACGTTCACGTGTGAGCGTTGCGGGCTGCCCCCTCGCGAGAGAAACGCATGAAGCCGCTTTGGATTTTTGTGACGCCGCAGTCAACGGAAGCGAAGGCAATCGAGAAAGAGATCGTCGAGCTTGGGCACCATCCGGTCTGCATGCACCCGTTGGATGGCAAAATCGAAGAACTACGGCTCGATGCATTGCATAAGTCGGATGTGCTTCTGCTCGTTGATGGTTTTTCCAGCGACGGGTTTTCACTGAAAGCAGCTGACTTCGCGAGACAGAACGGCATTCACACTTCGTTGAGCTGGGGAGCCCTCCGGGACTACCTGTGGGGCGCAGCCAATGGGAAGTGCAAGCTGGTTAAAGAATGCCCGAGAGATTGCAGCAGGTTACCTCGCTGCGTGCGTGATGAGCTGTGCGTGTATGCGAAGCCCATGCATGAAGAGCCTACGATGCTTGATCTGCAGTTGCTCTATTTCGAAACGATGCAGCGGGCGTTCAATGAGTATTTCTGCAATTTTTTCCCTATTGGGCGGCCTTTCGCCGAGGTTTTCTGTCCGCCGAAGCAACCACTAACGGTGATTCCGTTTTCGCGGGATGAGAAAATCTTGCAGCAAAACATCTTGAGGGGAATGCGTGAGATCACAGAACGCCTTCGCGAGAAGCTTGGGGGTTCTGACGCAAACGAAACAACACCGCCGGATGGGATGCCGGCGGATTCGGCGGCTACGTAACGTGCCGCCGGCGGGTCGCGGCTTACACCGTGAACCATGGAAGGGTTGGGGCATTTCGGCTGCGACCCGCTTTTCATCTATCGATAGGAGGCTGACCTATGAGGTTTGCAACGTTGTTCGGAATGGTACTGATGATGTCCGGATTGGTGGGGTGTGGCAGTAATGGGCTTGGTGTTGCGCAAGGCATCCAGGCACAGCCGACAGAATACGCGCAGATCCTAGCTGTCGGCGCGAAGATTCTCGCAGACCAGGGCGTCTTGCGGAACTATAACCTGCAAGGTCGTGCGGATGTAAACGAACCCGGCCTGGCGGTAACGGTTTCCACGAGCGTAGAGACGCACCTGACCGGCGTGAATGCCGACGCCACGCTGGGGATGGAAGGAACCGGAACGCGCATGCCGCCCGGAACGCGCGAGCAATACATCAAGATGCTCGACGATCCCAACGTCCCCAACGACATCAAGCAGACCATCATCGACCGCGTCTTCCCGTGGAACCGCCAACCCGGCAACCCCGGTGCGGATGTAGAGCCAGTGCCTACACCGTAGGTAGCGATTGGACCAAGAGCTCGAACCCCGGGGGTCTTTCCTTCTTTACCCCGACCATGCCCTCGGGGTTCACTTTCTTACGTGACGTCATGCATCGGGCATGGTTTTGCAGGGTTCGAGTCCCTGGCGTTGCATTCTCGAATGGATTTGAGTTTTAGCGATGGGTGGCGGGCTCGGATGTCCGCCGCCCTGTTTCACCTCATTCGGATTCGACATGCGGAACGTTACCGACGCAGACGCGGAATTGGATATCTGGGGCCTTTGTCCGGCGTGCGCGGCGCCATGTATTGCCGCGCTGGTGGACGACCCTGATGAACACAATCCGCTTTGCGAATGCCTTCACTGTGGATCGGAAAAATGGGCATGCGAACTCATCGACATCTTTTCGAAAGGTCTGACGCCATGAATTACCAACCCGTGAATGACGACTGTTGTTATCTGCCAATTGGCGATGTTCCGGAATCTCCCAACTACTCGCCGCCCGATTTCGAATCGGACTTCGGAATCAACGATGAATGCGTCTGTCCGAATTGCAAGCGAACGGAGAGCGTGAAGCGTTGCCGTAAGTGTGGTGCTGATTTCGTTGACGAGAAGCCCACTATGGCGACGCGTTTCTTTGCGGAAAGTGGCTACGCGCCGTTTCGTTTCTATGGAAATACTGCGTTTGAGGGGCGCTGCTAGCACGTTGATTACGGGCCGGGACTGAAGTCATGCAGCGCAGACGAGGCTCAGCCGGTCACTGTCCTATTGGATCAACGTGTCTTCCACGCTGAAAGCCGGGCGTGCGATGGAAAATCAGCGGGACTGCCTTGACAGCAGCGGAGGCTTGACTGCCGGGAGAGACCGGCTTCATCGAACTGAAACCGAGGATGTCATTTCAGACTAAGGAGAGTCTTATGAACAACAATCTCGCGCACCAAGTATTCGAGGCGATCCAGAAGGAGCTTCAAAGTAGCGAAGATCTTGAGGATATTGCCAATCGGATCGCCTCGAAGATCAACATCGATCTCGGCAACGAGCAGCTCAAGCCCATCGTGCTGAACATGGTGCGAGCGCACGTAGCGAACTATGCAACGGGAGAAGCACGAAGCTTCGTCAAATCAATGAAAGCACGCAAATGACCATCGAGCGTCGTTGCTCGACTTATCCCCGCTAACAAGCAGTTAATGGAGTAACGCTGATGAAGTGGACTATTTGGAAGAGCATGATCGTCGCCGCTGCCTTGTGCAGTTCGGCGACCGCCTCACCGCCGTTGATGGACGGCCATTCGAAGTATTGCTGCTGCGCGACGGACGACGCAGGCAACCATCATTATTTCCTGAAGATGTGTCCGGAAGACTCCGGATGCGTCTGGCCGGACGATGCGAAGATTGACTGCGAGGGTCTGCCGGCCACGCGTTTCAATGCGCGTGGTCCGCTCGATCCATTCCACCAGATCGTCCTGGATGAGATCGATGAAGCGGTCATCCGGATTGCGGAGCGTACGTGGGTCGAGCTTCACGAACGGCCGCTGGATCATCCGCTGTATCCCTTCTGGGAAACCAGTCTTCGTTTCGTTGTGATCGAATTGTCGTGGCGATATCTCGGCGATCTTCGCCGCTAGAACGAGGCACGATCCTTGAGCCTGATACCCAGCAAACCAATCACCGACCGAACATTTGTCGCGGACGTTCATCGCCTGCCCTTGTGTGATGACAGCGTCGACCTCGTGTTCTGCTCGCCGCCGTATGAGGACGCGCGAGGCTACGGCATGGATTTCAAGATCAGTGGCGGTGATTGGGTGGACTGGGCGTATCAGGGTTTCGTTGAGTGTTTGCGCGTTTGTCGCGGCTTGGTTGCTTGGGTCGTCGAGGGACGCACTCGACAGTTTGGATGGAGTGCGACTCCGGTTCTGCTTGCTGCACGATTGCATGAGGCCGGATATGCACTACGGAAGCCGCCCATCTTTCATAGGGTTGGCATTCCAGGTAGCGGTGGACCCGATTGGCTTAGGAACGACTTCGAGTTGGTCGTTTGTGCCCAGCGCGTGAAAAAGCGACTGCCGTGGTCTGACAATACCGCGATGGGGCACGACCCCAAATACCCTCCAGGGGGCGTTCCTTCGCATCGCACGCCAAGCGGCGCACGAGTCAATCGGAGTCGGCGTCGTCGTGGTGACGGCTACGAGGACCAGGTCTACAAGCCTCCAAAGAAGGCCAATCCAGGCAATGTCATTCGATGCAACGTCGGCGGTGGACATCTTGGCAGCAAGCTGGCTTACGAGAACGAAGCGCCCTTTCCAGAGAAACTGGCCGAGTTCTTCATCCGATCTTTTTGCCCGCCGGAGGGTGTCGTCCTCGATCCATTTGCAGGCTCGGGGACGACCGCAGCGGTCGCCGTCCAGTGCGGACGTCATTTCATTGCGAGCGATATTCGATCGTCGCAGATCGAGCTAACGCGGCGGAGGTTGGCTGAAAAAGGATGACGACTCCCGTACACAAGATCCATATGGATTCCGGGATCCCGTACCGGCACAGAGATTTGCCGGTCTGGATCCTGGAGCATCCATCATACCGCGACATGAAGGCTGCAATGCAGCACACGTTGCAGGGGATCGCCAACGCATGCGAAGCCAGGCCTTCCTACAAGGGCTCGCTGGTCGGAGCAATCTCCGGCAAACCACTGATTGATCAATGCGGCGTCAGCCGCAGCACATTCTTCCGTTACGTGAAGCTGCTTGAGCGAATTGGCTTCGTGGTCAAGATCGGCCAGGGCGGCCAGGTCGGCGACAAGAACGTTGCGAACACGTACGGGATCCCAGGCGAAAAGGGCGCGCTGGAACAGAAGCGTGTCGAAGCCCCCATCTACCAGATGCTCAGAGATGGCCACAAGTTCCGTCCGCAATGCATCCAACCAGGCGACCAGGCCACGCTCTGGCATCGCGACCAAATGGAAGATCCAGAGGCACAAGCTCCTCAGTCTTCCGACGACCCAGCTTACCAAGAAAACCAACAAGAAATTCACAGGGGTAGTGTCAGACTGACACGGGGGGTAGTGTCAAAACGAGGGGGGGGTAGTGTCAGACTGACACGGGGGTGGTGTCAGACTGACCCACTACCAAACCATGGTATAAATCCATTGGTAAAAAACCATGGTAGTGGTTCTTCAAAGCTTAGAACTTCCATGGGTAGACCCCGGTTACCCAGAATCACACCGGAAGATCTCACTGATCTCGACCGATTGCTCTCGCTCTTTGACCGCGCCACAAGTCTGGATCTCGTTGACGGCAGCGAGGCTGCACGCCTGACGTTTGTCGCGACAGCGATCGATTGCCTGCAGGCTGGCAAAAACCCTTGCGCGCTGTTCGCCTTTCGAGTCAGGGAAGGCAAGTGGCTTGTCTCGCAATCATGCGAAGACCAAGCCCGCAGGCAACTCAGAACCCACCTGTACGGCGAACGCACGGCGTCTGCGAAGAGTTCTCAACCCAAACAGAGTAATCACACACCGAAGTATTCGAGCGACGTAGAGCTGCTGCAGAGCGTTCTGGCGAGCGTGCCGAGTGCGAGGGACTCTCGCGGAGTTTGTTTCAGTGCGTGCAAACGGATTGATCCGACCTGGACCGAGGAGCGGCAGGAGCGGGCAGAGAGGGAGTGCAATGAACATCATTGAGAAGATCAAGCAGCTCGACCAGGCAGCAACGCCAGGGCCGTGGCATTGCTTAGACGTAGCAGGAAACCCTTGGTTAGGCATTGCTGATTATTACGATTCGGCAGCGGTTTTCGGCGGAATCAATGAGGCAGACAAACTTTCAGATGAGCAAACCATGCGAAACGGGAAAGCTGCTGCTTCTTACCGCAATCTCGCCCCGAAGGCCGCTGAGCTATTGGAGCGGGCGAAGGATCTATTCCATCTTCGCATCGAGCAATGCCCGTGTTGTGATGGCCTTTCAGAATCTGATTGCTTCAGGGGCGGCGGGTGTGGCTGCACTTTGGAAAGGGAACTCCTCCGCGAGATCGAAGCGGAGATTGGGTAATGAAGTTGGTTGATATTTGTTGCCCGAAACGGAGTTTCTTCAGCCGTATTCTGCGGGCGTTGTGGCCATGGCGTCGTTGCGACAACTGCAAGCGAACATTCTGCACGATAAGGCCACGCGATGTCGGTTGGAACTACTGGACATGGATCATGTGGGCTATCCCCTGGCACTGTTGCCGTAAGTGTGACGACGAAGAGTTCGAAGCGGTATTTGGTCGGTTCACGACGTCGAATCGGGATAAGTTCAATTAAGGAAATAAAATCCGAATGATGCAGCAAGACGACATGACCCAATTCGTTGATAGCCGTCTACAGAATCGCACGTTGCGTTATCAAGCCCTCATAAAGAGGAGAGAGCAATATCAGCGGCGAAAATCCGTGTGGAAAGAAGTCGATGGTTTTAGCGAATTGCACCACATGGCCAGGAACGTCATTTTGAATCACTGCGACGATATCGACGACTTGTTTGACCTGTTTGAGATAGAGGAGCAGGCGTTGCAATTGAAAGGCGTTGGTCCGTTTGTTTACGAGATAGTGTTTCGATTCATGCTGCTGCTAGAGCAATATCGCAGCGAGTCTGATTGCCATAGCGATGAAAAATGTGATTGCGGTGGCCCTTTGATTCAGTTCAGCGTGTGTGCGCAGTGTGGAGATTCAAGACCTGCATAGTGTGTTTTCGAATGACTTCAATAAAGCGTGCACTGGCATAGCGAGAAACATGCGAATGAGAACCGCATCAATACAAAAGGGTGATGAGTTTTTCATCTTCCGTTGCAAGGATGGATGCGAGCAGCAAGCGGTAGACGCATTATCAGATGCGGCAATGGACGAAGCAAGTCCGATTGATTGGTTTGATGCTTCAATGCTTGCTTACCAATTAGGAGGCTGTCGTCATGAGTGACGCGAAGCAAATGGCGAAGGTGAGGTACGATCCCAAGGTCAACTTTCGCAAGTGGGTCGTCATCTTGAGCGGCGTGCAGGCCGAATTCCATACTGAATGTGATGCAAATGAGTTCGCCAGCGCAATCAATGACGCGATTGAGAATGAAGGCATAACGCGGTCCGCGTCGAGACTCGGCGAAGGGTGCAAGGCGGGAATTGAGTGGGCAGCGCTGACGCTTCGTAAGGTTGCCGAGTCGCATGACGAGAAGCAAATGAAGGCATTAATTGATGCCGCCGTGACCATCGAAGCCAATGCGGAGTACGTGTAGTGAGTCGCAAACCACTCTCGTTATGCGGTCGATTGCGTGCGTGGATGTCCTGTGTGTGGCTGAGAGTCATGGGCGCCGACTCAGGAAATTCGGCTGCGGAAGCTCCAGGAAACTCAGACACAGGCGCTGGATCTGTTTATGTGGACTACTGTCCGGGATGCGGAGAGGGATTCTCTGATTGGTTCACATGGACAACAGATGGCATGAGGTTTTGTTATCCATGTTGGTACTACGCAGGCATGGTGTTCTTGGAGGACGGCAGCAGATTCCGTGATGGAAGTGGTCCAGGAGACAGGTATCGGGGGCAATTGCGATGAGTGACTATCCCAAGCTGATGAGAGTGGAAGCCACGATCTGCGAAGCGTGTTTAAAGGGCGAAGGTAGCGAGTGCCATACGCCCGGTTGCAGTTTGATCCGTTCGAGAAGCCCCGATCTGGACTGGCGCGACAGCGTGCTGCTAAACGACGGATACATCGAGCCGCTTGAAGACTGGCTAGAGCGCCGGAGTAAAAGAGTAGACGCATGGCAAGCGGCCTACGGCAGGATCGACATTGCTTCTCGGAAGACGAAGGAGGCGGGTGATGGTTGACGCGAGCGATGTGGTGAAGGCTGAGCCCTACGGGGTAGGGAAATTTACCATCTTTTTCAACGGGCACGTTGCAGGCGTCATGGAGTGTGACGACGGACACGAATTTGCGACCGCCATAAATGTGGCCATTGATGCGGCGAAGGCCGACGGGCTCGAACATGGCTGGCGACTTGGAACAGATCGCGGGCGATTGGGCGGGCTCAGGTTTGCGGTTCTTGTTGCGAGGGCTGGGTGCTCAGACGTTACTGAACGCGGTACGTGCGAACGAATTGCTGACAACATTGAGTATGAAGCGAAGAAGCTGGAGGCCAGGCGAAGCCACTAGGTCGCTGATGGAAGTATGCCGGGCGTACGCGAGGCACTGCATTGCACCGCATCTACCAATTCGACTGTGCGATGTGCTGCGATACCGGCACGTACTTCGACATTCTGGAAGTCGAGAAGTCATGCACCTCGTGTGATCGAGGGGGCAATATTGAGCCGCTGAGACGAAAGGCGATTGAGTTGAGCACTGACCACACATTGCCGAGCGATATACGCAAACGCTTCGAGAGCATCTTCACGGTTCTAGGGCTTCCTGCGAGACCCTGTAAGCGATGTGGGCGAATCATCTACTTCGTCGGCAAGAAACCGTACACGGATGATGGTGTTTCTCATTACGTGGATTGCCCCAAGGCGAGCGACCTTGGCAGGCCCAACCCCAAGTATGCGTAGTGTGCTGTGCTGGTTCCACGGTCATCGGTGGTTCATGGCGGGGAAGGTCGAGCACGGCGGCCGGTTATTCCACTGTCGGCGCTGCGGGCAAATGGTCATCAGTAACCGCGGGCTTCGTAAGGTGCCCGGATGGAGATTGTGCCAAGGCTTTCGATTCGAAAGGGCTTGGCTTCAGATTTGAGTGCCCTGGACAGACTGGTGTGTGGCTAAGGGGTACGCGGAGTATGAGTTGCAGGATTCAGAGCGACTTCGAACAGTTTGGAGAGATTGCAGTGAATGAAATCGATCAGGTAATCGACAAGCTGTCGGAGAGGCTGAATGAAGAGAACTCGTAGTGTGATTGATTGGTGTCATTGGAGAAAGGAAGAGGCTACTACCCTAAGCTGTGGAGGGGTCAGTTTTAGGGTGCGGCACCAAAGGGGCGAGCCTCCATTAATTGACGACACCAGCCCTGATCAGATTGACCTTTTCATTGCTGAAGTTAATCGGGAGATCGAAAAAATAATCAGCGAGGAAATCGAAAAGGCCAGATTTGAAGGATGGCTTCAGGGTGCGAAGTCGTGGCGTGATGCTGTCCTAGCGGATGAAGATGATGAGTGAATGGCTTGGCTTCAGATTTGAGAATGAGGGATTGTCAAATGCTAATACACAAGGGGATCATTGCCGCTGCAAACGCGGCGGCAAATCTAATCGGGCAGCAGAGTTTCTTGGGCTCTGTCAAAGTCAGTCCTACTGCGGATGGCTGCGTAGCTGTGGCGACGAATGGCGTCTTGATTGCGTCTGTTACCACGCTATGGGACCAGCTCCCGTCTGAAGCCAAGGCAAACTTTGACGAGTGTTGCAAGGAACCTGCCAGATTTCCTAAATGCGAGGCGGTTCTTGAAGAATTTGACTACGACAGTTCGGACTGTGTGCAAATCTCCGTCAATGCAAAGTATCTAGCCGATGCCATGCAGGCCATTGCCGATTTGGCAATTCCCACTGAGTTCGACGAGGTGGAAGATGAGTTTGTCGAATCCGAACCCCCAGTTGTGGTGCTCCGCATCCCAAAACAGAAAGGTAAGCCGATTAGGTATGATGCCCATCTCCAAAAGCACTCCGTGTCTGGAGTAATCATGCCGTTCGCGAATCCAACGGATTCGAAGGTCTAGCGGAATTCCACGGTGGTCTTTTTTGTGCTCGGGGAGCCAATGATCACCGTGGCGTCAGGGCCGTAGCCGTGCCGGTTCTGATGTACCAGTAGCGGCACAGGAGCCGCTTTCACCATGCGGCGCCTGCTAGACACGGTCGCGGGCGGGCGTCGACCGCAAATCAACCCCGCCCGTGACATTATTGATGACATGGACGTTCGCTGTGTTGGCGAGCGATTTCGGATCTGGCATGGTCCCGGTGCCAGGTCGTCAATTGGTACGGGACGATGGTGCGTGGCCCACAAAGAAGTTTACAGCTCTAAACGTCCGGGGGCGGGCTGTTCGCCCGCCTCCAATTCAAACACGCGCCACATCGAATTTCAGAACTTGAGAAAGGAATCTCATGCACATCGAAACAGCTCAGCAGTCAATCAGAAGGACCAAGAGAATCACCGACATCGTTGGAATGACAGCATGTGTGCTGGTCTCATCCTTGGGTGCCCAAGCGGAACAAACAGAGAAGCCGGCATCAGGCAGTACCGCACTCACGACCGCCATTCCCGACGGAATCCCGCATTCGATTGTGGTGGAGTACCAGGAAGATGATGCGACAGAGAAGCTGCAGGCGGCATTGGATTCCGGGGCAGCTACGGTGCGAATCCCGTACGTCGGCAAGCCATGGATCACGCGACCGCTGTCGATCCGCAGCAAGACAAAACTGACGCTCGATCCAGGTGTTGTGCTGATGGCCAAGAAGGGGGCATACAAGGACGTTCATGACTGTGTCCTATCAGCTGAGCGAGTGCAAGAAATCGGCATCTACGGCGGACCAGGCGCCAGAATCCAGATGCACAAGGACGACTATCTCGATCAATCGGCTTACGAGAAATCCGAATGGCGACACTGCATCCGGCTTCGGGGTGTCAATCGAGCCTACATCCATGGTCTGTCGCTTGTTTCCAGTGGGGGCGATGGGTTGTACGTCGGCCCCACCTGGGATGACGATCGTGTCCCCTGCAGCAACATCAAGGCCTTCGAAATCGACTACATCGACAACACCCGGCAGGGCCTGACAGTCGTTGCAGCCACAAGCAGCCACTTCGGGGCGTCGAGGGTGAGCCTGACGGGGGGGAGGGCGCCACAAGCTGCCATTGATATCGAGCCAAGCAGCCCGAGTGATCCGATCGATGTCGAGCTCATGGATTGGCATATTTCGACCAACGAAGGATCGGGCCTGTTGATCGTACTGGACAGGACGGATCCCGATTCCCGGATCAGCGTGAAAGCATCACAGTTCTACATCAGCGGTACGCGGCAGGCCGCTGTACGCATGAAGTCGGCGGGTGCTCGATCGGCGGCCGGGAGGGTTTCGCTGTCGAATTTCGTGATCGAAGACATCTCGCACGAAGGGCTCAAGCTGGAAAACTGGAATCTCGGGACGAACTACGACGTGGTGCTCGATCGGATCGTCATGTCGGACGTCGGGCAGGATGTGCCCACGCCGATTTCGTTCGGGTTCATCGGTGATTCCATGGGGCGGGGAACGCTCTTGATCGGCGACTCGGTTCTCTACGACCAGGGGGCACGCGAGAAGGTCAATGCGTCGATCAATGGCGACATGCCTGCGCCACTCATTGGCAGGCTGGAAGTGGTGACGAATGCTGTGCCGGCGGCATCCTTGCCATGGGCCCAGGCTTTCGCGATCAACTATCGGTGATCACAGGATTTAGAAAATACTTGGCTTAGGATATCGGATCGGATATCACAATGGGAAAGCAGGGCGTGCCGGTTGTGCACGGTGACCAGCACGTTCGGCACGCCCCGTGGGCCTTGGCCCCAAGAGGAACGGGACCAATGATGCGATCGGCAGGTCGACGGAGCGAGTTAAGCTGCCATGGCGGATCGTTACAAAATCGATGGTGGGGTCGATAATCTTTGGTCATCCACCAGTAATTGGTCAACGGTGTCCGGTGGGTCGGGTGGTGCATCAGCTCCCGGCCCGTCGGATTTCGCGTACGTGGATGGCAACTCTGGTGCCTCGCCTGTGCTCGAGCTCGGTGCCAACACCTCGGTTCGGAATCTCCAAGTCGAGAACGATGCTGCGGCCTCGACCATCATTGATCTGGCGGGATTTGCTCTGACGGCCGGTGATGTGGGCCTTGCGGCTGGTACGCTCAACCTCAATGGCGGCAGTGTGACCACCAAGACGCTGGAGACCGGTACCACCGGCGCCAAGATCACGGGCATCGGGGGCGAGACCTTCGAGATGACGCAGAAGGTTGGGCTGTCGTTTGATACCCGGTATCTGGCCGACGATGGTGACGACATCGCATTTGGAACCGAATCAAACCCGTGGCGAACGCTCTCAAAGGCAGAGACATTCCTGGTTACCGGCAAGCGTTGCTTGTTCAAGCGGGGCGGGGTGTTCCCGGTTGCGGATGGCTTCGTGTTCGATCCGGACGGTGGATTTCTTGGCGCCTACGATACTGGCGATCTGCCCATATTCGAGCTACCGGCCGGCGGCGAGCTGATCCTTGGTACACCGGGTTCAACCTGGACGTGGTATGAATCGGTCATCCGTTTTGCTGCAGCTGTCGGCGGTTCGCTGAGGCGGCAGGGCATGACTGGCGGAATGAACGAGCTTACGGGAGGCATTCAAGGATGAAGCTGCTCGTCAAAAAAGGGACTACCAATTACACCGTTGCCATCTTCATCCAAGACTCAAGTGTGACGGATGGGAGCGGCTTAACGGGTCTCACATTCAATTCATCCGGGCTGATTTGCCGGTACTGGCGTGAAGGGGCTGCGAGTGCAGCTCTGTCGCTCGTTACACAAACGGTGACAGGGGCACATGCCGACGGTGGTTTCGTAGCTGTCGATGGCACCAACATGCCGGGGCTGTACCGACTGGACCTGAGTGACGCCATTCTGGCTACTGGTGTCGGCAAGGTGGTCGTCATGCTGCGAGGCGCCAGCAACATGGCACCGGTCCTCCTGGAAATCCAGCTGGTCGACTTCGATCCGAACGATACGGTGAGGATGGGGCTTACCTCATTGCCGAACGCGGTGGCTGGTGCCGCCGGCGGGCTGGCGAATGATACCGATGCCAACGGACGTGTCCGTGTCGTCAGCGGTGCATCAGCGGGGGAGATCGCCCTGGCATCAGGTAAGGTCGATGTCGGGAACTGGAACGGCAGTGCGGTGACCAATGGCGTAGGCAATAGGCCTGCCGTCGATGCAGAAGCGATCAGCGGGTCGACAGCCGCTGCGGACTTGCTGGAAGGTCAGGTCGCACAGCTGCTCAACATTTCGAGCATCAAGGCCAAAACGGATTCGCTCACGTTCACAACCACCAACAAGGTGGATTGCCGTGTCGACAATGTCGCCGGTACAGTTGTCACTGGGCCGAATGACTTCAAGGCGGATGTCAGTGGCACCGCAACGCAAGCAGCCGTCGCTGCTATCGACACGCTCGTCGCGGCCATCAAGACCAAGACAGACCAGCTGGGCTTCACGACGCCGGGCAAGGTGGATGCCCGGATGGACAATGTCGCTGGTACGGCCGTCAGTGGTCCGGATGATCTCAAGGCAGACGTAAGCAACCTCTCAACGCAGGTCTCTGTGAATGCCCTAGATACGCTGATCAACGCCATTAAGGCCAAAACAGACCAGCTGACGTTCTCGACCAGCAACAAGCTGGACTCTCGGGTGGACTTCGTGGGAGCGGTTGCGGTGACAACACCCAACGACATGAAGGCTAATACCGCAAGCCTGGCCACCCAGGCGACTGTCAATGCATTAAACGTGCTGGTCGAACTTGTCAGGGCAAAAACTGATCTACTGAACTTCAGCGGATCGGACGTCCAGGCCACACTGGGTTCGGAAGAGGTAACCGTCGGCTCGATGTCGACTGGCGCCTTGGCCCAGTTCGCCAACGAAGACACCGGCGAAACGGGAAGCGTGGCGGGATCAGTAGCGGCTCTGGCGCAGGGCTCCGGTGGAGGTGTGACTGTGTCCGATGTCACGCAGGCAGCATTGGCCAAGTTCGTGACGCAGGATACGGGACAGAGTTCTGCTGCGTCTGGATCAGTGGCAAAGCTCGCTCAGGCAACCGGTGGTGTGGGCGGCGGTGGTGAGACGACCATCGTCCTCGGCCCGGTTGTGGCAAGCAAAGACCCTGGCAATCGGGTTGGGGCACCAGCAACGCTTGAGATGTTCCAGGGATCAGCCAAGACCTTCACGCTGTCCGTTCTTGATACGGCCGGGCAGGCGATCGATCTGTCAGCATTTAGCCTGCGGTTCGTAGTGCACGATGAGAACGACCCGACTGCCCTGGTGTTCGAGGTCACATCAGGCTTTGCGCTGTCAGACAACAACACAGTGGCAACGTTCACTGTGCCCGCGTCTGCGTCAGTGAACGCCAACAAGAACCTCAACTGGAAACTATGGGATTACGATGGTGATGTGCTGTCGCACGGTTCGTTCCGCATCCTGCCGGCGGCCACGGCAACGAGCTAATACCACCACGATCACACGTAAAGAGATAAGACTATGACTGAACTCATGTGTTTAGGTGATGGGGTGTTGGATACGCCTTACTTCGTCGCCCTGATGATGGCGGTCCTCGCCTGCCTCCTGATAGTGCACTGGCATGCTGTCGCTCAGTCGAAGCGCCTAGAGGCGATGGGCGTGCGTATCCGCGGAATTGCGGACGTCATCGAGGAGCTCCATAAAGTTGAGCTCACAATGACCCAAAAGTATATCTTAAAGCTCTGTAACGCTTCGTCCCTCCATCTTAGTGAGATTCGCTTCAGTCCCACAAGTTGGCGTGTTTCTAATGGTGCTACATGGTCACCTGAAACTCTTGAATGCCCGAGTCGTGCCAAGCGAGAGTTTGAAGATCTCGCCACGTTGGGATTAGTGAAGATCTTTGAGGGCGACTCCTTTGGGACTCTGTTTCGACTGACTAATCTCGGCAGGGTCGTACGCGACAAGCAACAATACTGGACGTACGAGCCCGCGCGGACGGGTCCTTCCTGACGGGGGCGTCCGCAGGGGCTTCGCCCACCATCGGTGCGTTTTTTTTCGCACCAAAAAAAATTGAGTAACGGTCGCAATTTCGGTGGAAGTATGCCACGCGCGTGGCACTCAGTAAGGCAAAAACGGGCCTCACGATATCGTAAACGCCGATTCTGGCGGTCAGGTGACGGGCGATTCCATGGATGGCAAAGCGGCGCACCACGAGCAAAAGAGCAAAGGGCACACGTCGAAAGCCCGAAAACGACCTGGAAACCCTGCTGCAGAAGCATTCCGCCGGGGAAAAGCTGTCGCAAGCGGAGCAGCGGCGAGTCGCGAAATTCCGGCGGGAAGTGATGCCCGACCTGGTCTTCGAGTACCTGAAGCAACTCCCAAAGGGTGACTACGAGAGTGTGACCGGGCGGGATCGGCGGATGCTCGATGCCCAGGCGCACCGATGGGGGCTACCGCTGTCCGGCGAGACGCTCGATGTAGTTGCGATTCTCCGGGCATTTCACGACTTCGTGGGCGAGCATGCCAAGACGATTCGTGCGGCCGAGCGTGTGAAAGTCGACACCAAGGACGTTTCGAAAGCCAAACTGCGGCTTTACCTGGCCAAAGCCAAGCGGGAGGAACTCGCCTACGAGCGAGATCGGGCGGCCCTGGTCCCTCTGGATATGGTCGAAGAGGTCTTCATCGAAACGGCCGGCGTGCTTCGTCGCCACGGCGATTGGCTCGGCAAGCGAAAACTCCGCGATGCCCACCGTGAACACGAACGGACATTGCAAAGCGTGAAGCGGATCGGCCGGCGGCTGTTTGCGAAGCTCGATCCGCACAAGGATGAACCCGACGATGACGCTGACGGATCGGACTAGAGAGCCTTGCGGATGCGGTTCCGGTGAGGAATACCGGTGGTGCCACGGTCACGTGGGGTTCCATCGGATCTTCGATCGGTTCGTGGAACTGGCGCGATCCCCGGAAGTACGCAGCATGCTCGAGTTCGCATGCGAGGAAATTGTCATTCCCGACGGCCCGTTCAAGGGCATGAAATTTGATCCCGAGAAGCAGCCCTACACCAAGCTGTGGTTCGATGCAGTGGATTCCGGAAAATGGCGTCGATTCGTCGTGACTGCACCCAGCCAGAGCGGGAAGACGCTTTGTGCATTCGTCATTCCGATCCTCTACCACCTGTTTGAGATGGGCGAGACGGTGATCTGCGGCATCCCGGATATGAGCATGGCGGGCGACAAGTGGTTCCAGGACCTGCTGCCGGTGATCAAATCGACGCGGTACGCGAAACACCTGCCTGCCAAAGGCGGTGGAAGCAAGGGCGGTAAGGTGACCGCCATCCGGTTTACCAACGGCGCGACGCTTCGATTCATGTCCGGCGGTGGTGGCGACAAGTCGCGTGCCGGCTACACCGCACGCGTCCTGGTCATCACCGAGACTGACGGTATGGACACACCGGGCGAAGCTTCGCGCGAAGCCGACAAGATCAGCCAGCTGGAGGCCCGTACGAATTCATATGGTGATGACGCCTTGGTCTTCATGGAGTGCACCGTCACGGTCGAAGAAGGCCGGACTTGGAGTGAATACGACACCAACAGCACCCGATCGGAAATCATGGGGCCGTGCCCGTACTGCAAGGAATACGTGTGCCCGGAACGCGACCACCTGCTCGGCTGGCAGGAGGTCGATTCGATCATTGAGGCCCGCGAGCGTGCAAAATTCCATTGCCCCGATTGCGGACACGCACTGTCCGAACGTGACCGCGAGCGGATGAACAACAAAGCCAAACTGCTCCACAAGGGCCAAGAGCTGTCTGACAAGGGGAAGATCAGCGGCGATCCGCCGTTAACCGACACCTTGGGATTTAGGTGGAGCGGTTTCCACAACTTATTCACGTCGCCCGCGAACCTCGGCGGCGAAGAGTGGCGCGGTTCTCGTGCCGAAGACGAGGACACGGCCGACAAGCGTCTGCGGCAATTCTACTGGGCGATCCCGTACGTACCGCCACGGCTCGATACCACACCGCTGACCACGGCCGAGATCATCAAACGAACCTCGAAGCTGGTGAAGGGTAAGGTACCGGAAGACTGCGACTTCCTGACCTGCGGAATCGACCTGGGCGATCACATGATGCACTACTGTGTGGTTTCCTGGAGGAAGGACTTCACGGGCCACGTCGTTGACTATGGCATCATTGGAATCCCCAGTGACCACATGGCGGTCGAGAAGGCGATTTTGCTGACGCTGCGAGAGTTCCGGGAGACCGTATTGAGTGGGTGGGCCTGGAGTGAAAGAAACCGCGTACCTGATCAAGTCTGGATCGACGCCGGTCACAAGGGCGACGTCGTCAAGGCGTTCTGTCGCGAGAAGGAATCATTCAGGCGGTTCATGCCAGTGTACGGTCGATCCTCGGCTCACCGTGACATGAAAGCGTATATGCACCCCGAGAAGGCTTCAAAGGGGGGAGTTGCCAGGGTCGGCGAGCGGTACTACGTGAAATCCAGCGGCGGGGCATGGGTTATTTTCGTGGACGCGAACCATTGGAAAACCCGTGTACACCAGGCGTTGCGTACACCTGCCGATTCGCCGGGTGCTTTGACTCTGTTCTGGACAAACGACAGTCGCAAGCTCCATCGCGAATTTGCAAAACAGGTCACGGCGGAGAAGAAAGTCGAGGTCTTTGAACCCGGCAAGGGTACCACGATTGCGTGGGAGAAGGTCAGACAGAACAACCACTATTTGGATGTGTCGTATTACTCGATGGCGGCAGCGCACCTCTGCGGTGCCAGCCTCATTGAACCAGAAACAAGGCCGAAGGAAGAGCCAACGGCGGAGTCGAGCACCGGTATCACAATGCCGGATGGCCGGCCGTTTGTCATAACTGAAAGGACGCGATGATGGCGAAGAAACGACAAGACGAAGCGGAGGATGTCAAGTTTTCACTCTCATTGCCCGTAGAGCCTCCTAGTGAGACATCTTACAGTGCAACGGGAAGATTCCATGTGGACATTCGGCTTGGGCCCGAGGAATCACGCGTTCTGGCGGCCGTTCAGCAAGGACTCAATCGAAATGCGGCTCGCCTGACGAATGGACGCTTTGTCCAATCCCGTAGCGATGCGATCAGGTTTCTACTGCAGGAGATGGCCTCGCAGTACCCATCGAAAAATGTATGATGATGCCAAGAAGGAAATGGCATCAATCGGTCTACGGGATGGGAAAGAATGTCCAGCATCTGGAGCACGCCGCTTAATTCATTGACTTATGAAGACGTTCGTTGCTTCTGCGGCAAACGACTTCGCGAGAATCTGACTCTGGAATACAAAGAACGGTTTTCCGACGGGGGCGAGAAAGTCGCCAGGGAAGTCGCAGCTTTTGCAAACACACTTGGCGGGACGATCATTTATGGCGTGGTCGACAAGAATGGCAAGCCTGCTAAGGATTCGAATGGTGTGGATCTAAAGGAGAGCGATCATGACGCGATCGTGAGTGCGTGCCATTGCCATATTAGTCCTCCAGTCCAGGTGGAGGTGTCAGGCTTACTAAGCAACCCGGACGATCCTTCGGAATCCTTTATGGTGGTACGCGTGCCTGCAAGTCCAGAGCTGCATTTGGTCGAGGGCAAAGCTGGAATCTACGTACGGCAGGAGGATCATTCGGAAGCATCAAGGGCTACAATTGATGTTATTTCCGCACTCATGGGAAAACGAAAGGACGTCATTAGCCAACAGGAAAAGCGAAGAGACGATGCCGCGGAGCGATTGAGAATGCCGGTCACTCATGAGATCGTAGTTCCCTCAGGCAGCAAATCTTGTTTCCTATCCTTGATGTTCGGTCCAAGGCTCGCATTCTCACCCCTTTGCCGGAATGACGAACTCCGAGATCGACGCGAAGAGTATTGCGCCCAATTGACTTGGCGGGATGCGCGTTTGGGCTCGGGCACGTCATGTGCGCCATTTATGGCTGGGATGCCCGTATTAGGGATGGTTGACGGCATCTACGGGGTTAATCGAAATAGTCAATCGTCTGGGTCAGTTGACCGCTACGGTAATTTGGTCACTTTCTGTCATGTATTGTCCCCAATCAATAACCACGACGCACAACTTGGTAGATTGAACGATCATCGTGGACACGCTCTTGATGAGAATGGAAATCTAGTCGGCGTGCATGCAATCAAGATCGGATTGCAAATCCTCGTGGCATTTCAAGCGATGCAAAAGATGATCACGACATTTCCCTATGTGGGCGAACTTCAACTGAAAGTTGTCGTTGAAGGCACACGCCATTTGCCCTTAGTTGGCACCAGAGCGCCGAGTGGTATGCATCCAATTATTGCAAGTAGCTTCAATGACGATTGGGTTTCCGCTTCTATCAGCGTGCCAAGCGACGCTCTACGATCCTACGAACAGTTTGAACCATATTTTCGAGAGATCTTCACGAACATTCTCTGGTCTTGGGGCTGCACGAATTCCCAAGAGCTGGACGACGCCTTTTACGCCAACGAGTTCGCTTGTTTCGGCCGTGACACCTGTCGTTGCAAAAACCATAGCAAGCCCCGCAACCGCGAAAAGTGCTACTTCTGCGAAAAGGCCGAACATGAAGGAAAGTCGTAGGTGCTCGTGCATCATCGCAAAGCATATCCGTTTTTCCAGGGAATCCGGCACGCGTGCACTCCGGGGATCCTAAACTTCGCACTCCCGTTCGCGATGTTGGCACGGGCACGTGGGTAGCCTTGGGGCGTGAACCAGAATGTTGTGACCTCAATGCCATTGACTATCTTCATTCGTGAACCTTGCGTTAACTGGATGCAGATAAGTGGAAGTCAGCAGACGTAGCGATCGAGGCGCAATGCTATGGCTGGTTGGCAGCAGCCCATAGGTAAGGACAAGCTATTGCCAGCCCAGCTACGAATTCGAAGAGCGACATGATGAGCATCGTCGAGAAAAGGACGATTGACCCCCGGAACCAAGTTGTTTGCTTCGGATTTGGGGTATGCCACATATTGTGGTCTAGCTCATTCGAATCCGGATACTTCCACTGTCCATCGAGTGCACCAAATTCGGTTAGAATATTGGTAATCACTGGGTTGAATACATTGCGGCAATCGTGATCGACTCTGGCGATGTACCACCAAATGAAGCCCAAAAGGCTTGCAAATATCAAGATCAACCCTGCTGCCATTTTCCGGAAAATCTCGTCGTGATCGGGCATCGAATTCTTATTGAAGAACACATAGAGGCTGGCGCCTCCGACGAAGGCCTGCGTTGTCCAGAAGGCAGTCCATCGCCGATACATCAGGTCGTCGGCATGCTTCCACTTATCCCATAGAACTCTTAGCAACCCTGCTTTTTCGCGTTTGCATAGTTTTTTCAGTTCGTACACGTCCATTTGGTTCCCCCGAGCGTTAGTAATGATCGTTTCCTTCTAGGTGGGCATTTTATCACATTTGTCCAATGAATCCGAACCTCGGGCGCTCCGGGCGCCCTTGACGCCGATATCTCGCCTGTGATATCTCCCCCGGCATGGCCCTGACTGCGACCAGCACTGATGCCGAGATCTACGAGGCTTACGTGATGAATTCCTCGTATGAACGGAGCGGATCCATCAATGAGGCGCATGATTTCATTCAGGCGTCCCGCATTCTCTTGGTGCGGCGCCCCAAACGCGTGAAGCAGGGCGAGCAGGAGATTGACATCGACCTGACGCTTATTCCCGCAGAGATCAAAGCCGCTCGGCAGTGGATCGCGGTGAACGACACGGGGGGGGGCGTGAGTTACGCAAGCTGTCAGTTCTTTCGAGACTGATGTCAGACAATTCGGTTCCAGACGGGGGTTGAGCACGGATGCTCGCGGCCTTCAAAGCACTCATGGGCGTCTTTCAAGGTATGTCCGCAGACTATAAGGCTGCGGAAACCAACCGGAATGTGCGCCAGCCTCGCGGCTTGCCAAATAGTGGTGCCTCGGCCGATTGGCATTACCGCCGAGACCGTGATCTTCTGATCATGATGGAGCGATGCCGGCACCTCGACCGGGACGATGGGCTGATCGGTCAAGGCGTTGATCGAGCCGTCGCCAACACGGTCCAGGATGGATTTGCTCTCGATCCGAACACCGGAGACGAAAAGGTCAACAAGGACCTATCGGAACGGTGGATCGATTGGTCCACGGATCCCCGACAGGTTGATCTTGCCGCCGAACTCAACTTCCACGACATGGAAGAAAAGGTGCTCCGCCACCGCTTTATCGATGGCGACCATTTGGCCTTATGCAATCAGTCGGGTGCCTTGGAACTGGTCGAAGCGCATCGGATGCGCACCCCCAGATCTGAACAAGCGAACATCGTGCATGGCGTAGAGTTGGGCCCGGATCGAAAGCGTGTCGCATTCTGGCTGACGCGTGATGAGATCAATCCCCATTCGCCGCATCCCAAGACGACAGAAATGATTCGCGTGCCGGCGTACGATGGCGACCTGCGGGTTGCATTGCAAATCTACGATCCGAAGCGGGCGTCGCAGTCGCGAGGTGTTTCGGTACTCACGCCGGTGTTCGACATCATCCAGATGTTTGATGACACGAATTTTGCGCGATTGGTGCAGCAACGAATTATCTCGGCGGTGGGGTTAGCGGTGACGCGCGAACTCGGATTCGAGGTGCCAAATGATTCGAACATCGGTGAAGAGTCGACTGAAGTAGGCCCCGATGGCAAACAACGGAAGATTACGCAGATGTCGCCCGGGGCCATTTACCGTGGCAACCCCGGAGAAAAACTCGAAGTCCTATCGCCGAACGTCCCCGCACCGACGTATTTCGACTTTGCAAAAATGCAACTGACCATCGTCAGTGTGAATCTCGGAATGCCGCTTCAAGTTCTCCTTCTGGATCCCAGCCAAACGAATTTCTCGGGTTGGCGAGGCGCCATCGACCAGGCTCGCATGGGGTTTCGGCGTAACCAGGGCTGGCTCAGGTCGAAGTTTCACGTGCCGGTCTATTTCTGGAAGGTGCAGCAATGGATGGACGAAGACCCGGTGCTTCGACGTGCTGCCGAGAGAAGCAACATCAGGATTCGCAAGCACCGATGGAACGTGCCTTCGTGGCCATATATCGAGCCCCTTAAGGATGCCAACGCCGACCTGGTCCGCCTGAAGAACGGTCTGGTGTCTCCGCGCCGATTGCATGCCGAACGCGGTCGCGATTGGGATGACGTCTACGACGAGACGATCGAAGACAACGCCAGAGCCATTCAGGCTGCCATGGCGCGAGCCGTCCAGATCAATGACGAGGGGAATCCTGAGACGATTGGATGGCGTGATTTGCTTCCGAAACCAGCTGCCGAGGGTGCCCAGTCGGCGCCGCCGAATGATGATGCGCCCGCTCGAAAGGAAGATGATGCCGAAGACGAGTAGCACAACCTGCGCCAACATCAAAACCGAGATCGAGAAGCGCGGCCTGAAGCACCTGGAACAGTACGCCGGTGCATGGGCAATTTACCCCCAGCACTTTAAAGCGATGTCGAGCCACATTCGTAGCGTTGACATCATCGCGCACGTGGACGCGCAGTCGGAGCTTCCCGGCGATAGTCGGTCGGCGGCCGATTCAACCTACGACGTCGAAGACGGTATCGCATTCATTGACGTTGTGGGTGTGTTCACCAAATACGGTTCGAGCTTTTCATCGATGCGTTACGGATCGCGCGGCATTCGTCGCCAAATTCGCAATGCGACGAATGACAGCAAGGTTCGGGGCATCATGCTCCGTTTCGATTCGCCCGGTGGAGCCGTTGCCGGCACCAGCGACCTGGCGGCCGATGTCAAACGTGCCGCTGAAGTGAAACCGGTTTACGGCTTCATTGAGGATATGGGCGCGTCGGCTGCCTACTACGTGGCCAGCCAATGCACCAAGCTCTACTGCAACACGGACGCGATTGTCGGTTCGATCGGCGTGCTCCTGATGGTCGAAGACTGGTCGGGTTTCTTTGCCGAGCAGGGCGTCAAGGTTCACGCCATTGCCACTGGTCCATACAAGGCCGCTGGTGCCTTCGGTACCGAGCTCACGGACGAGCATAAGGCCGAACTACAGCGAAGCGTGGACGAGACGTTCGAGCCGTTTGCCCAAGCTGTGGCAGACGGACGCGGAATGACTCGCGAACGCGTTGCAGAGGTCGGAGATGGCCGCGTGTTCGTTGGAGACAATGCCAAGCGCGAAGGCTTGATCGACGAGGTCGCGAGTTTCGATACGGCCGTGGCGGACCTGCGGCAGCAAACCCATAAGAGTTCACGAAGGGAGACTTCCATGACAACAGAGCAAGTGACAACGCCGGCGGAACCGCCTAAGCCCAAGGCCGCCACCATCCAGGAGCTCAAGGCTGCATTCGAGGGCGGGGATGCGGAGTTTCGGGAGGCGTGCCTTGAGAAAGAGATGACGCTTTCCGAGGCAAAAGATGTCTGGATCAAAAAGCTGACCGGCAAGAACAAAGAACTCGGCGAACGTGTCGCTGAGCTCGAAGGGAAGATCACCGACCTCGAAAAACAGGTTGCCAGCAAACCGCGAGGCGTGGCAACGGTTGGCACTCGAAACCTTGCGGCCGGCGAGGGGACTGCGACGGCCGAAGTCGAGCGTCGGATCGCCGAACGCATGAAGCAGAACGAGTCCCGACACGACGCACACAAGGCAGTGATGCTAGAGGATCCTGAACTTCAAAAGGCGTACCGCGCCGAAGTGGATTAGTTGATTATACCAACACCGGTTTCCCTATGACCCGTTTGTGATGGGTTGCATTCCATAACGGAGAAGAATCATGAGTCAATTCGTGGAAGGACCCACGAGGACGTTCCGAGCATCGGCGGCGATCGGTCGCTACCTCCGCGTGAAGATGACCGCCGGCAAGGTGGCTCTGGCCGGCGTTGGCGCGACGGATGAGCCCGCGGAACTCGGCACCATGGAAATGGCGGCCTTCGCGGCCGACGAGTTGGTTTCCGTGCGCCTGCGAAACGCTCCTGGCACCGTGAAGATGGTTGCATCGGGTGCGATCACGCAGGGGGCGGCCGTTTTCGGTGCTGCCGCTGGGAAGATCTCGGCTTCGACGAGCGGTGCGGCCATTGGTCGCGCACTTGAGGCAGCCAGTGCGGATGGAGATGTGATCGAGGTACTCCGCTTCTAGGCACCTGGATCCGTTACGTCGATTAACAACGCGGATGGACAAATCGGAAAGGAGTCCTGACCATGCCCAATCCCAATCCCTCAGTTCTGATCGGTGATCGTCGACCGGATATCTCCGGCTCGATGATGGAGTTCGACCTGGAAGCTGATCGTCGCGGCTTTATTGGCACGCGCGTCCTTCCAGTAATGGAGGTTGGTGTCGATTCCAGTCAGTACGGGATCGTGCCACTTGAAGAGCTTCTTCAGAATGTAGATACCGAGCGAGCCCCAGGGGCCCCGTACGCTCGCAGCACCACGTCCTTCACCAAGAAAGTCTTCTTGACAAAAGAGAACGGTGTGGAATCTGCCGTGGACGCGAAGAACGCCAAGATTTACCGCAACTACCTTGATGCGGAATTGGTTGCCGCGCGGAAGTGTCGCGACATTGTGCTCCGTAATCAGGAGAAGCGTGTCGCCAATCTTCTCTTTGATGCAACGACCTGGACAGGCGCATCGCTCACGACTCCCGTGAGCAACGAGTGGGATGATTATGCAAATTCCACGCCGATCGCCGACGTTGACGCTGCCAGTCGAAAGGTGTTCGACAACACCGGCCTTTATGCCAACTGCCTGGTGATCAACCGAAACGTCTTCATGAACCTGCGGCATTGCCAGGAAATCCTGGACCGGATTGCCTCAGCGGGTGCCGGTAATCGAACGCTGCCGAGCGACGTCACCGTGCAGATGCTCGCAGAGGCCTTTGCCCTTGATTACGTGCTGGTGGCTGGGGGCGCTCAGAACACCGCGAACGAAGCGCAGGCTCGTGAGATTTCGCATATCTGGTCGGGCGAATACGCCAGCGTGTGCCGTATCGCCACAGAGACGCAGAACATCGAAGAGCCTTGCGTGGGCCGCACGTTCCACTACTCCGAAGACGGATCGGAGATCGGCACAATCATCGAGACATATTGGAACGAAGAACGTCGGTCCACGATCGTTCGCGCTCGTCACGATACGGATGAGAAGATCCACTACGTCGAGATGGCGCACTTGCTCAGCAACATCTCTCAGTAGCGTGAACTGAGCGGAATATTCTCTCGTTGGCGACTGAGTCCATCGAGCCACTACATAGGAGCTTCGTTACATGACTTCATACGCGATCAAAACCAAGAGCGGTGTGCGTTGCGGCGACAAGGACTTCCCTGCCGGTTCCCGGTTGGGTGTGATCACGGTCGAGCCGGGCGTGCCCGTCAACTATCTGGTTGACGGTATGCGAAACGGGAAACTCACGGAAGAGCTGGACGAGTCGCTCTCTGTTGAGGGCCTTGAGGTTGAGCAGGTCGACGAGGCCGCCCAGCCCAGTGCGACCAAGGCCACCAAGCCCAAGAAAGGCGATGCGGCCAACAGCGGTAAGTCGTGAGCGCGTTCGACGATCTCATGAAGGACATGGGGCGGCCGTTGCTGATGGAGCAACTCGGCAGGCCGGTGGTCTACAAGGCCATCGATACCGACGAGCAGACCATCACGGCGGCCGTTGGCGAGATTCGCACGGAGATCGTGCAGGACGAGGGGCATCGAAGCGACGTCATGCGGCGCACCATCACGATTTCGCTTGCCGATGTGACGCATCCACAAACGCACGACTGCATCGAAGTCGAGCCCGGCGATTCCTGGGTGGTCGTCGGCGTTGAGATTCAGAACAACGGATTGGCGTCGCTCCTGGCTGAGTCGACGCGGAAGACGCGCGTGACCAGGCCGGGCTACGATCGCGGCCGCTGACTGGAGATCGTCATGTCTGAGAAAGAAGCAAATGGCATCAAGAGGTTCATGGTCGGCATCGCTATCGCGGTTGCTGCGACAGGAATTGTGCAGGTTGGCTACCTGATCCACTGGGTCGGCGGAGCGAAGGTCCGTATCGATCACAATGAATTGAACATTGCCAAAATCATGACGGACTGCTGCCAGTGACTGAACCGGCCGGACCTATTTCGATTGCGCGGGCGACGTTTCGCAAGATGATTGCGGACTCGCCAGCATTCCGTTTGTGGATCGATGCGTCCGGCGATGATTCGAATCAGCAGGCGCAGGCCCTAAATCGCATTCATGTGAATGCGTTTCCGCCACCACTGGACGGGCGGGATTACGAGAAGGATGAGTATCTCGGCTATCTCCCGTGTGCCGTGGTCTGGACGGGGAGCCCGGTCTACGAGTCCATTCCAGTGGGTTCGAAGGCCTTCAGGGCCAGTGGGATGCTCATGGCGGACTTCCTGTGGGAAGTTCCGGAGGATCTGGCAGACAACGACAACGAGCTCGAGATCCGCCTGCACAATTTCATGGGCGAGTTGATCCAAGATTTCAAGGCGCTTGCCAACAACCCAGGATACCTGGAGATCGTCCAGATCGACATTGCCGAAAACTTCGCACGCACCCCGGAGGAAAAACGGCCTCACCTCGGGGACTACATTGTCATGGAGATGATGGCCAAATGGTCGGGGATCTAGGAGCGATCGCATGAAGTGGATTCTCATGATGGCGTATTGCTGCCTGCTCGCCGGATGCTCGGTCAAGACCGTCGAAATCCACCTGTGGGGCAAATACTACCAAGAGAAAGAGCCGGTCCAAAAGGACCAGGCTAACGAACCGACTATCGAGGTGACCATCGATGAGAATCACGGGGCTTGAAAAACTCAATGGGTACAAAACGTACATCGGCGTGATCCTTGGGACATTGGTCTTGATGGCTGAATCTCTTGGTTGGATTACGTCGGATCTTCGCGAGCCGTTGCTCATTGCTATCGGCGGATTGACCGGCGTATCCATCATCCACAAGGTTGAGAAGAAGGTGCCGGACAAGCCGCCGGCAAAGAGTCGTACGACATGATCGTATTCCGTGTCACACAGACCGGTCCGATGCCACGAGAGGTGCGGAAGCAATTGCCTTTGATTAAGAAGAAGGCGTTCATGGCTGCCGGGCGTTTCTGGCATCGATACTTTCGCCCCAAGCACTTTACGGCCAAGGGGGCGCGGGAATACGGCTATGCCCCGCGAAAAGGTGAGCGCGGATCCGGACGTGCGTTCAAAGGTTCGTACACGGCTCGAAAGCTCAAGCGATTCGGGCATACACGGCCACTGGTGTACACCGGGGAATCTGCCCAACTGGCTCGGATCATGGACGTTCGCGGGACGTCGCGAGGTTCTCGAACGGTGATCCATGCACGCGGCCTCAACCGGCGTAACCCAAACAGCACGATCAACATGCGAGACGAGATGACCCGTATCAGCCGGGGCGAAGTGCAACGCCTCACGAAGCTGATCTCCGAGTCGCTGGGTGATTCGATGGACAAGATCCAGACCCGGAAAACCGAGACCATCAGGTAGGAGCAAGCCATGATTGAACGCATCCATAGTCTGCATGCTGCTGAGTTCGGGGCTGCTTTGATTGATGGTGTGAATCGTGTTTCGGTCAATACCGGGACTGAAGTCAACAACATCACCACCGGTGCCGACATCTATTCGCGGCACCAGTCTGTCGTTGCCCAGAATCCCGGCGCATCGTTCGAGTCATTGGCCATTGCCAAGGTATTGGCCTCGGTTCCCCTGACCGGTCTGAATCTCGCGACGTCGGCCTTGGGCATCTATGCCAAGAAACGGCAGCAGGGCGGCGGTATCGAGGGAAGCGGCCAGCATCGCAAGTACACGTTCTCGGCTGGGCTTGCGTACCTTGGTTCGCTCTCTGTGAGCCATCAGGAAGATGCGTCGATCACCGTCGAGTCGAGGGGTATTGCTGTCGGAGCGAACAACCCACTGACGATCGCTGACTCCGTGACGTTGCCGAATCTACTGGATAGCGAGCGGTTCACGCTTGGACCGGTGGTCGTGGCCGGTGTGGATATTGCGGATCACCTCGAATCGATCGAGCTTAACTTCGGAGTCAACATTGGTACGAAGGGGGCGGGCTCCACGATCTGGCCGACGTTCGCCAACGTCAAGACCGTCCTGCCGGAAATCACCTTCCGGGGCGTCGACCTGGAGTGGATCAAGACTGAGAATATCCCACTTCTGGGGAAAGCCGGCACACACGCCAACACCACCATTAGCCTGAGAAAGCGACTGTCAGGTGGCACCTATACGGCCGACGAAACTGCCGAGCATATTCAATTCACGTGTGACGGCATCGTCACACCTGACGACGTCATGGATGCGTCTGACACCGATGAGGCGAGCTCGACCATCATGATGCGTGCGCGGCACGACGGCACGAATCTCCCCCTGACGATTGCGACCGCAGTCGCCCTTGCATAGGAAGCGATACGATGGCTGGTTTTCTGTATTACATCCCGAAGGTCAACAACAACGAGGTCACTGATCAACTGATCAAGGCGAAGGAACTCGACTACGCATTGGGTTCCAATCGATCGGTTCGTGGCCTGATGAAGGGACCGGATGGCGTCGAGGGCGTTGTCATCGGGAACAAGCGGAGCATCGCCGCAGAGAAGGTCGGGTACTTCCCGGATAAGCAGTCGTGGCGGCAGATCCCGAAATCGGATTGCTGGGTCGGCATGTACAACGACGATCGGCCGACGCCGGAAGATCTTGTGGTGCCGGCCCCGCTCGGAGGCCACAAGGTCAAGCTGGCTGACGATCAGATGTACACGATTCCGGTGGCACTGATGTACTCCGAAGAATTTCGCGGCCCAAGTCCGGCCTTGCCGCATTCGGTCGACGTCACTGACGACGGCGATTGGACGCTTGGAAAGGTGTTCGGCACATACGCCAACCTTGAGGAACTGGCAAACCAGTTTTGGAATGCATTCGCAATGGGCATCCAAAGCGACGAAGGCTCTGAAGATGGTCAATCCGGTCAAGTCAAGTTTGACTTCGCGGGGGTCAGTGATGGTGCTTTGGCCGCCCTTTCGACCAACTATGCCGTAAACAAAGCTGAGATTGTCCTTGCCGGTTTGTTTGGGGGATCGGTCCAACAGGAAATCCTGCAGGCGCTGATTGACTGGCCTAGCGTGCAGGAGTTCATCAAAAAAAAAGCAGCCGAATCACAAGCGCTCGTTACCTCCGATTCCGAGCCTGGGCCTCCGGGCTAATACCGAATTACCGTCCGACGCTTGCCGATCTGTTTGCGTTGGAATTCGGTTTGGCAGACAGGCCGCCACAAGTGGTTGAGCGTCAGCCGATGATTGTTGTTCCGAAGATCAGGAGACGGTGAGTTGGCCGCACAACTCTCAGTTGAAATGACCGGTGACGAGCGAAAGCTCGCCAAGAAACTGGTCCGCGCTGAGGCAAACATCGACAGCCTGAAACGCAAGCTTCGAGAAGCCGGAAAGGCCGGCAAACGATCGGGCTCGGAGATCAGTGGATCGATGAAGTCGATCAAGATGTCGATGGGGGCCTTGGCCGGAGCGGCGGGCCTCGGGAGTGTCCAGCAAGCCCTCAGTGCCATCAATGCAAGCTATCAAACATGGCTTCGCAATCAACGAGAGATCTCCCTTGAGGTCCAGAAGAGTACACGTTCTTCGGTAGCATTCTCTGCGTTGCAGCCGGTCGGCATGAAGCAATCACGGAAGAGGGAAGCCATCCAACTGGGGATGTATTACGGCCTCGAAGAAGACCGTGACGGCATTACGGGTACTGTGCAGGCATTGCAAAGTGCTCGCGGTGGAAGCTTCAAGGCGGGCATGGATACGGCTAAGACGGTTTTTGCTGCGACCCAGGTTGGCATCTCAATGGACCGCGCTCGCGAGCTTGAAGTCATTGGCGCATCTCAGGGAATGGCGTCTGGCCAAGCGTTGCGATTTGCATTTGTTGCCGGGCAAGAGTCTGCGCGTGATCCCGAAGTGCTAGCAGGCGCCTCTCCCGGGTTGAGCTTCTTTGAAGACAAGGTCTTTGGTATTTCGGCCGCCGGGGTTCTGGCCGGATCGCAAAAGCCCGAAGAGCTTGGCACGTTCCTCAAGGCTGCTGGTATCGCCCTCTCGAAGAACAGCTCTGTCGGATTCCAGGACACATTCAAGGAACTGGGAGTCGAGAACGCCACGAGGCTGGAGAAACTACAAGCGTTAGCGGCAGCTGGAATCAACACACAAGAGGAACTTGGACTGGCTGGCTTGACTGAGATGAGGCAGCAACAAGCGTTGGTTGGCTTGATCAACAATATTCCGGACGTGTTTCGCATCATGAGCGGAGTGGAGCAACGAGCAAAGCCGGGGCTCTTTGCAGAGCAACGAGCAAAGATCGAGGCCGAAGATCCGCTTGCAAAAAAGGAACGCGAGCTGCGGGTGCTTCAAGCGATGCACAAGTATGAACAGACCTTTGGGGCGGGGGCCGTGGGGGCGCTGGACCTTGAGATAAGTCAAACCGCTCGTGGTCTGGCGAATCGCAGGATGGGGCGCGAACAAGCCGGGCCCATTGATCTGATCGACGAGCAGGGTCGTGCGAGCATATACAGTGGCGTAACGGCATTTCTTTCCTCGTTCTCGGCTGCTGGGCTTCTCGGGAGCGAAAGTACGGGCCTTGACGCTTTAAGCGATCAACTGGATCGGATTGGCAATGAGCTTGAGGACATCAACAGAAACACCTTGAGTTCCGCCGAGAACGGTGGCCGTGCAACAGAGCGACGACCACGAATCAACCCTGACGCGCAGAATGAGTGATGCCGAGCTTCAACGACAACGGAACGCTCTACGAGTTCATTACCATGGTTGGTGTTCCCCCGACGCCTGGCCAGCTGGTGCAGGACATCTCACGCTCCAATCTCGACGGTGTGGCGTTGCAACGATCCGCACGCAAGGGGGAAGAGTTCATCATTCGCGCGACTCGCGACGTTCTGGAAGCACAATTGAAGACGACCGTCGAATCGTATCGCAGCCTCAGTGGCCAGATTGTGACATGGACCGACGACCACGACGTGGTCTACACGAACATCGCAATCCTGCGTGTTCCTCTGGCTCGAATAATTCGAGGTCGAACGATGGTTGGAGGTTTTCATGGCTCGTCGGCTTATGCGATTATCGAACAGCAGTTTGCCTGCATCGATGTGAGGACATCTTAGATGGCCGTCACGCTATTGGAATCAGTGAAGGTCGGCGGCGGCACCATGATCCGGTGGACGTCGGATCAGCCGAATCCGACGTTTCGGGTGCTGATCAACGGCGTAGAACGTTACCGCACACGACATACATCGGTGATCGTACCGATCACCAAAGACGAAGCGGTATTGGTGGAAGTCCTCGATGACGAATCGAAGGCCACGCCGGCCGCATCGTCGCGTGGGCGTGTGGCGATTGCTGAAGACGCGTCGGCGGACCATTTTCGGATCGAGCAGAATGTGGGCGGGGACTACGTCCTTCAGTCCGTGGCGCGACAGGGTGGTAACAACGGTGCGAAGTCTTATCGCACGCCGCCACTGGCAGACAGTGAGGATCACGAGTTTCGGGTGACGCCGGTATCGCCGGAAGGCAACCAGGGAGCTGCGGCGACGGCCACGCTCTCGATGCGACGGCATCCTGATCCGCCGGCGGTTACATCGGTAGCGGCGGAATACAACGGGACGCTCAACACAACGATAGTCACGATCAGTTAAGCACGGAGGCTTACCATGGCGAATGAAAAGACCCACGCGGATGCGGTCCGCTTTTTCCTGACGGGGGCAAGTAGCCACGACGGCGCCCAGACCAACCCGGACCAAAGCCTCGGCAACCATAAGTCCAGCACTCCGGCCGAAAGCGTTGAATACGCGGTATCCAGTCCGATCAGCGGAATTGCAATCAACGACGTTGCTCGAGCAAATGGACTAGGTGATGGTTCCCTGCAAGCTGTCGGTGATGACACCGTACGCTGGACACCGCCTGGCGGTACCGCCGGTGAGAATGTGGATATCGCTAACGGCGAAACCAAGCTGATTGAGGCGGGCAACGGCGAGCCTGACAAGTTCATCCGCATCACCAGAAACAGTGCGAGCGCATTGATCGGCACGGCTACCATCAGCATCGCCGAAAAAGCCAACAGCGTCGTCGCCGGCGACGATGTGTCTTCGGCCGAGCAAGCGTCAGGTGATACCGAATACCGGTGCTTCTGCCTGGCGAATGTGTCCGGGGCGAATGTCGAGAACGTCGCCGTCCTGCTTGAGAAGCAAGGTACCCAGCGAAACACTGATAGTGGGCAATTGGGTGCCAGTGGTTCCGGCACGATCACCATCACGGGGAGTTTCGCGGATTGGCCTCAATCTGGATTTGCGGCGATCAAAACAAGCGGCGGGTCACTTCGGGAAGTTGTGTACTACTCATCACGCACCGCCACACAACTGACGATTCCGACAGCCGGACGAGGCCTGCAGGGGACAAGTGCGGCCGCCGGAGCAGCAACCGACACGATCGACGCCATTCCGGCCATCGCCATCGGCATTGAAGCACCTGCCAGCCAGCCAAGTGGAGCCTTCACCGACAACACTGGAAGCGGTGAGGGCACGGCACCGGGTGGCGTGAGCTTTTCTGTGCCGCTAGAGACAGCCGAGGCACTTTCGATCGGCACGCTTCAGCCTGGATACACCTACGGTATTTGGATCAAGCGATTGGTGGTGGCGGGCATGACCGCAGGGAAGGATTTCATCAGCGGATTAGCTGTCGATTTCGATGCGGTGTAGCGTCCCAGTTGCCGGTTCCATGGAAATGAAATTCTACTTCCGGAAGTAGAATTCTACTTCCCGGCAAATAATCGCCTTTTTCGGCCCCGTTAAGAGGGTTTTCGTGTGAATGTCCGGAAGTAGGACAGTGCCTACTTCCGCGAATCGACTCGTCTGGGATTCACGTGACCAATGAGCGGAAACGACACCAACACGAAGCTCTACCTTCCTATGTCCGGCCAGGATGGTGACGTGGTTTTCGTCGACCGTTCCGCCGGCGGTGCGAATCATCTCATCCAATCCACCTACGGCGCTCAGCTGTCATCGGATCAAGCCCAGTTCGGGGCGGTAAGTCTACAACTCAACGGTGGCGGTGCACGTCTTGAGGTCCGTCCGAACCAGGGGTTTCGATTTGGTGCCGGCGACTTCTGCATCGACTTCTGGATGTACCTGGTTTCGCCGGAGCAATGCCACGTGCTGTCGTGGTACCGTGATGATGATAACTATCTGGCGATCGAGACGATCCAGGTCAACGGTATGCGGCAGCGGCTGCAATCTCGATTTGTACGGGGCGGTATTGAGAAGTTCACGTGCACCATGCCGGCTTTCCGGGAGCTGACCAACGCGTGGACACACGTTACGCTCGAACGCTCCGGTACCACCATCAGCATGTATTTCAACGGGGCCTTGCGAGCTGTCGAGACGGTCGATGCGTCGGTGGAGATTTCGCCGAACGCCTGGCCGTTGTACATCGGTGCGGCGCCTCGACCGTCGGCAACCGGGTTGCAGCGGTTTCATGGCTTCATCGACTGCTTCCGGATTTCGGATGTGGCGCGTTTCGGTGGTTCGTTCACGCCGCCCACAAGCGAATACACCGGTCGCCAATCCCGTAGCATCGGTGGCTCCTTCGCTGTTCGCGCGAACACACGTCACACGGTCGGTGGCGAGTACAGTGTGCTGTATCGCCGTCGCAAACTCCTGGCCGGCGGGAGCTTCCGTGCCAAATCAGCGTTTACTCATAGCGTCGGTGGTGCCTTCAACGTGCGGCGATCGCAATCGAATTCGGTCGGCGGTTTGTTCAATGTGGAGGTACGCCGATACAGGCAAGTTTTCGGCGGCACCTATCGTATCCGGCAGCCGCGTACGGTTTCTCTCGGCGGCACGTTCGCGGTGCGGAGCGGAAGATACTCCCGGTCACTTGGCGGCCGGTTCGATGTGCGTGGGCGATCAAAGGCCTCCATTGGCGGCACGTTCCGAGCGAAACGGCGGTATTCGATCAGCCTCGCCGGTCGTTACTCGGTCGAGAACACGAACCTCGAAGGGGTCCTTGTATACAGCAAGGTGGGAGCTGACCCGAATCCCGAAGTCGATATCCCGCAGGTGTTTAGCGGCCTTCCAATCAGTAACCTTGTGCTTAATCAGCAAGAGGGTGTGCACCACATCCTGGTGCAACGTCGCAACCGATACGGGCTTCGGTCGGAAAACCTAATCACAGCATTCGTAGAACTCGACAGCGGATTCGCACCTGTCACCCGAAAACCCACCGGCCCGAGAGGGGCAAGCCTGACGGCTGCTGCGGGTGGAACCGTGACCGTCGAAGCGAGGTACATCCGGGGGGCCGACAAGAGCACGCTTGAAGATCGACGCGCGGATACCTGGCACATCTACCTGCGAAGCGACGGAACGGATCCTGATCCGAGTGCAGACACGCCGACTGTGATCGCCATGACGTCCGCCGACGGTATCCCACGACTGTCCTGGACGTCGGCGGCATTTGCCAACGGCGCCACCATCAAGGTGATTGTCAGAACCGTACGAAGTAGTGATGGACGCGATGACGGCAATCTTGATATCATGACCGCTACAGCGACTGCGGACGGACCTGCAGCCCCCAACATCAAGCTCACAGCCGTTGCGGACGGACTTCCGGTATCGGTGTAGTGCATGGCCCTTATCACAATTTCAGGCGGAACGACGATCGGTGCCGGCGGCTCGGTACCGAAGTCGTATGCTCACGTCTATCTCCGCAAGAAATGGGGGGATGACTGGCGCCGGTTCAATGAGATCATCGCACTGGAAGCTGTACGCCGTGCCTGGCCGGCTCGCAGCGAAGCCCGCCTCCAAATCAATGTTGGTGACATCAAACGAAACGATGTGGCAAATTTCCAGTTCCGGCCATTCGCTCACGACTTTGCGGCCGGGTGGCAAGATCATTACGTGGCTCTCGTTGCTGTGCCGGAACAAGGCACGCCATACACGTTTTGGTGCGGCTACATTCCACACCAGGAAGTCGGACTCGGTGGCGAACGTGAAGTCAATTCTCAGATTCAGTGGGAAGCTGACATCGTCATGACGGCGTACGGACTCGATTACCTCCTGGAGAGACGAGAGATCGAGCCCCTCGGCGGTTCATGGTTCCGCGAGATCACCGTCGACCAGGTCGACCGCATCGACTGGCGTCCTGACTTCAACCGCGCCCATCCGCTCGGTAACTACCTGCAGGGTAATCGATCGGACTTCCAATATTCGTTCCAGCCGCCCGGTGGCGGTCCTCCACAAGACGCTTATGTGTTTGGTGCGTACAACGACTCATCAGTCTGGTCCGCACGCGACATCATCGAATACGCCCTGGTCGGGTCGCAATCAACAATTTCGCCGAACGACGAGCCGCACTTCTTCCTTGGTGGCCCGGCCGATGCTCAGAGTTTTCTGGGGGAGATGAAACGCACCATCAACCATGAAGGCAACTCGGTGCGCAGCCTCATCGAGAAGCTCGTTGATCGTCGACGAGGCCTTCACCTGTGGACCAGCTTCCAGCAGACCGACCAGGACGGCATCATGCTTCCCGATGGTCCGGTCGAGATCGTCGTGGAAAGTCTGGCGAAAGATCCGATCGCAATCGGTGATGTCACGCTGCCGGCCAATCCGTCGGGTGTTGATCTCGCCGTTGCGGATGCTCTGGAGATCGAAGAATCGACGGTGACTTTTGACAGTGTTACGACCTACGACCGGATCGTGGTCACCGGGGAACGCGTCGTTAGCTGTTTCACGCTGGGATTCCTGGGGACGATGGGAGCGGATTACAAGCAGATCATTCCAGCCTGGTCCTCGGCCATGGAAACGACCTACCAGGAACTCACCGATCAGGAGCGATCCAATCTCGACGAGGTCAGTGCGGTTTACCGGCTGTTTCGCATTCCCAGCGACTTTGATTGGTTCCAGGGCGATGCACTGGCTCTACAAACACTGATTCCAAACTTCGATGCCAATGGCAACATCACCTTTGACGATGCCCAGCAGCCGGCACCATGGAATCGATACGTTCGTATTCTCCCGAGTCTTCCGCTGACCAAACGAACGGATCAGCTGGCCGAGCAGCAGGAACTACGTTTCGATAAACCGTTTGCGATCGTCGAAGTTCTCGACGAGGACGGCGCGCCCACGGGGCGATGGGAATTTGTGGATGCGAAACACGAAGACGGCGTACCATCTGCCACGGTGACGCCCGGTGATCGCGGCGGCACTATCGAAATCAAGTTTGGTCCTGCTCACCTTCTCGCCCGCAATCATTTTGATCCTGATGCGGATCCGAATTTCCAACCAACCGAGACCGATCCCGCATTCGATTACGAACGGATGCTTGTCACGATCGCTGTTGAGGTCGACACGCGGAGCAAGGTCGATGTTGTCTTGGGTAGTGGGAGCCGGACGCTTGTGATCCACGTGCCGGATGCTCATGTATGGGTGACGTCGCCATTCACGGTGGATGGGTTGGGCGTGACGCGCATACCGCACACCTACGTCGGGCCACGTGTGGTACGTGATGACACCCGTCGCCTGCGTGAAGTCGCCGCGGCCGCCAGGGCGTGGTACGGCGGCGATCGTCGCGCGATCAACATTCGCGAACATGGCATCTTCTCACCGCTCCCGCTCGGCACGATGGTTTCAACGATCCAAATGGAAGGGGAGCAGAAGGAAGTCAACACCGTGGTCACGGAGCAGAAATGGGATCTGGACTCAAGAGAACCCGCGACATCGATTCGAACGGGGTTTACCGAAATCGACCTGGGAGGCCGCTAGCATGCACATGCGGGAGATGGAATCGAAGATGCGCGAGATGAAGCGCGAGCTTGACCAGATGCGTAGACAGCTGGTGGAGCTGCCATCGCGTTTCGCTGACCCCGGTGGTGGCGCGCAGTCCGTCGTCCGGAATTTCCGCGTCGTCGAAATCCCAAGCGACACCGCCATCTGGCTGTATGCCGAACGGGTGGTTCGTGGTCCTGATTACGGCAATGTTGCCAGTCCGGACTACGGCCGCTGGATCGGACTCAGTGAGAAGAACGGTACAACGATCGCGGATGAGCGTGAGCAAATCAACATTGATGGGGGTATCCCGGCCGGTGCCTACGCCGAATTCATCCTCTGTTGGGGCGCCAATGATGTGACCACGCGGGCAACGCCCATCCTGAAGGCCTTCAAAATTGATGGTGCCTGGCACCTTCATCATCCGTTCTTTGGCGTGCCGGTGTTGGAACTCGATCCGAACGCTCAAATCAACGACTGCGTGATTCCGGGGGTTAAGTGATGGCTGGAGGTCTGGGCGCATGCTGTACGCCGCACCTGCCGGTGGGGTGCTTCAATTTTTCGACGAAGGCGCAGTGCGATGAGGTGGGAGGTCTGTGGCAGGGCCACGGTACAAGCTGCGCCACAACCGATTGCGATTCCGTACTCTGTAGCTGCTGTGACAACAACCCGGAACCGAATGTCTGCATACCGGGGCTGACGGTTGCCGAATGCCATTCAGTACCCGGCCGCCAGGCGCGCGGGCCGGTGGGGTGTCCGCCTGATGTGTGTCCACAAGGGCAGATCATCGCCTGCTGCGATCCGTTCACCGGTGTGTGTATGAACTACACCGAGCAAGAGTGCTTCGAGCGTGGCGGCTGTCCTGTGGGGGCATTCCAGGATTGCACCACCGTCGACTGTTTCAATGACGTTCCGGTCGGCTGTTGCATCCCGAATGAGCAGACCGGGGAAACCGACTGCCTCGGTTCGGAGTTTCAGCTTTCATCGAATCAATGCCAGCAGATTGGCGGCACACCGTTTTGCCCTGGATTCTGCACGGAGGATTCCTGCGGCACGATCCCGGGCCTGGGCGCTTGTTGCCGGCAGAATGGTACGTGCTTCCTCGGTACGGAGCAGGAGTGCATCGATGCATTTGGCGAATTCCAGGGGGAGGGCACCACGTGCGACTTCGGTGCGTGCAATGACGAACAGACCGTCAAGGAATGCCGGACCAGGCTGGCGCCATACTACGAAGCCGGCGACAAGCAATACAGCACGGACATTTGTGCGGGGGCGTATATCGGTTTTGCGGTCGAACCCGATCACAACGAAGACAGTATTGTGGGCCTGTTCAAACCAACCACCCTCCACGAAACCCGATCAACCGACGTTCAACAAATCGATGCCGATCCGTGCCGGTACCATCGAGCCTATCTGATGCTCAAGCCAAGCGGAAAGCCGGTACTCGCACTCTGCAGCAAGCATGACGGCGAAGACGTCGTGAACCTCGGCGGTTTCGCGATTCAGCCGAACATGGAAGACATCAATGGGTTGCTCGAACCAGGCCAAGCTGTCGGCATCTGCGCTACCGAAAATCCACGGCACGGTGAAGTGCAGTTCAATGCCGGTATCGCCTACTGCGACATTCCGGCTTAGGAGAAGTTGCCATGGGACTCCAAACAGGATGCAACGGGCAATGCTGCTTCACTGAAGGCCCACCGGATGCGAACATTTGCTTCGCGGTATTGGGTGATCTATTCACTAATGACCAGACCACTTTTGAGCATGAGAGCTGCTTCACTCGTATCGCGGACACGATTCCGAATGCCGATTGTGTTGGCTGTGATGTTGGCTGCGATCCGGGCATCGACACGCCGGACCAGCTGATCTTCCAGGCGGCCGGCTTGCAAGGCAACCGGTTCCTTCGTCCGCATCCTGTTCTGCACTGCAGGGACGCCAAAGGCCGCATTGTCGATCTCGTGGCCAACGAGCCCATCCTCATCAATCGGCAATGCACATGGCAGCACGGCGCCGGGTACCGGCAACTCAATGCCTTCAGTGCGGAAGAGTGTTTCGGGTTCCACCCCTGCGAGCTTTGGCCGGACGAACCCTGTGACCAGGTCACACCCGAGAATCCGATCTACGTTCGGCCGGGCTACCAGGTTTCCGGAAACATGACGATCGGTAACGGATATCCCTACCGCCCGACGGACGCCACTGGGAACAAGCGACTGTTATGCCGGAAGTTCACCGACGCTCCGGTTGATTTTGACATACTGGTTCGCCTGACGGATTACATGACGTTCTTCCTGCGGGTTGGCAGCTATACGGGCAATCGACTGATTCCCTGTGCGGCCAACGTCGCCCCGGGAAGCGTATGCGATTTTCTGCTCGATGGTGTGCCGAGCGGTTGTGCCGGCATCAACCGCGAAACCCAAACGCGCTACGCACCGTCGCCTTGCGACAAGATCTTCGATGAGGTGGTATGCGATCTATCCGGAGCGTTTATCCGCGAACACTCATACATCGACGAAGAAGAGCGAGAACGGGTGGCACTCAAGAACCTGGTGCTCGCAAAGGTCGCAAGCTCACAATTTGGATTGGGGTTGCCGGTTGCTCAACGGACACGATTCGATCGACTCGATCACGGAGCGGCACAAGGATCGAACCAGTTCTTTGGTAGCTACGCTCGCAGCTACAACGGGCTCGGCGCCGAGACCATAGATGATATGGTGAAGGTCGCCGACCTGGTCGGGCGTACCAGTTTCGGCAACTGCCAGCTGACCGGGGAGCTTGTCATCACGCGCGTCGATGTGGTCGCATGGATGGTGCTCCATCTTGGTTCGCGCCGCGTACCTGTGCAAGCGCCCGAACCCGGAGCCGACTTGTATCTTTCGCCGCACGCGGTCATTGAGATCGAAGTCGATCTGGCGATTCGTGCGACACTCGAATCAGGTTGTCAATTTGCTGGCGAGGATGTTGCGATGGTTATCGATCCTCTGCATAGCCAGTTCCCTGCGGTAACACCCACAGGCAACAGCATCAACTGGATGCACAACGGTGTCTCGGTCATGCCGCCGAAACGCGTTCGATGGCTCGGCCAGCTCAACAGTTTTTCGGAGCCGGCCGCACCGTCGTATCTACTCGATCCGTCGACGCCATCAGCTGTCGGTGAGCAATGCAAGTACACGGCCGAGCTGCTCGGCCCGATTGTCGTGCCGGGCACGGCCTCCAATCTGGATACCAGTCCGGCGGACCGCAACAAGCATTACGATGGAAGCATCATACTGAGGTTTGATCAGACCAATGGATACCAACTCTGCAATTAGCGAACTGCCTCCGGAAGTTCAAGCGTCATTCGGCGAGATCCCTCCACCCAAGCCGAAACCGGAGCCGAAGGTGGCTCTTGAGAGAACGGAAGGACCGGTACCTCCGAAGCGGGAGAGAGTGCCGCGAGAAAAGGTGCCGCCGCCAGCCTGGTTGCAGAAGGAACCGCATGAGCCGTGGCACAATCTGACGCACCACATCAAGCGCGGGTTGAGGTTCTTCCACCTGGCCACGTCGTATCTGATCTGGCGCATGTCGCCGAAGGTCAGTGAAGCAGTCCAGGAGGCGAGAAACGAACTCTGCATAAATGAATGCCGGTTTCACACTAAACGTGACGATCACGTCTGGTGCAAGCTCTGTGGGTGTGCTCAGGTTCCGGGAGCCGATGTGCGTATCAAGAATGGGCGGAAAGCACACAACTGCCCGATCGGCCTTCACGATGGCAGTCGGCCGACGATCGAGGGCAAGAAGTACGCTTACGCGTTGGTCAAGCTGAAACACCCCAACGTCGACGTGGTATCGAAGCAAAAGAAGGGCTGCCCGCACGGGAACTGCGGAAAAAAGAAAAAGACTGCGGCACCTGAATCGGGGTAAGAGAAGGAACGAGGTGCCGCAGTGTGAAGCGAATCGAATTCAGAGGAGCCTCACACTCACCTATATGCTTTTCGACCATCAAATCTGATCGAGAATATTGTGTGTATTTTGGGGCGCGTTGTTTTTAGGAACCGTGACCCCCTCGGTCGGTCGGGAAGAAGGAACTCTCTTCAGGGGGCCACGGCCCGAAGCGAGTGCAGCCAAAAGACTACACACATGAGTTTGTAATAGAGGGCGAGGGGATAAGTCACGGATAATCCGTGTGCGTTATGTGGCGCGCGTGTGGGGTGAACCGCCGGCCGCTTGATTCGGATGCGTTCTTTCTTTCGTATTCCACTTTGGTTTTGCGATCCAGTAGATCAGTGCGATCAAAATCGCATTCGATACCAGAATTGAGAGCAGCAAGGTCGCAATAGCCTCTGCCACTCCAAGTCCGTCCAGCATGATTATGGCTACCGGTGACAACACAAGAAAAGTCACGAAGAGAACCAGGGCCGCGCCAACAATCACACACAAAACAAGAGCGATTACACCTATTGACTTTACGAGGTAGATTAGCTCACCCTCGAATTTCGAAAGTATTGAACTTGAAACGCCAGGGTTTTCGTTCTCACTTGGTCGAGTGTACCTGGGAGCTTTCTTCGGTGGCGGACCGTCATGCATTTGTTGGATCTTCTCAGCCTCCAGCTGCTCCAACGTGAGCGGCTTTGTATCATTGGATCGATCATCTGACATTTCATTACTCCAGGGCAATGACTTGGGAACTGTTGAGCATTCGGCAGAAACCGAACAGCGCCAATATATATGCTTCGAACGGCACCTATGTAACCCATTCTCTTCGATCAAAAAATCTATGCCCGCAAGGGCGTGTCCATTCGTAGGCGCCCGCTGGGGAATGCACTAGCATCGAGACTGGTCGGAGGGGTGCGTCTAACTATTGATTAAGGCGTCCTAGGAAGAGGGGTTTCTATGAGCGTGGTTCCGTATGATTTCACCATCGTTTACTTGAAGAACGGTATTATTCATGAGCTAGGCGGAGAATTTTCTCCCATTGCCCCGTGCCCGAAGAAAGGGGATCGCCTCAGCGATTTTGTGCGATCAAGGGGAGGGAAATTTGAGCAGAAGATCAAAGAAATCGAGGCACAGACCGCAATCATCGTTCAAGCGGAGAGCCGTCAGGCGTTGGAGCATATCGAAGATCTCGCAGTGGATGGCGTCGA
>JBMYUM010000002.1:0-37775 GCA_049605375.1 Phycisphaerae bacterium
CATCTTCTGGACCTACGGTTTCCCGGTCATCATGATTCTCGTGCTCGGTCTCGCATTTCGAAACAACCCGGAAGAGAAGATCCCTTTTGATCTGGTCGAATCAGATCAAACCGCGTGGGTCACCGCGTCTCTCGATGCCGACCGGTTTGACATCAAGGTGATCGACGCGGACGAATCGGAGGACCGCCTTCGAAAGAACAAGACGTCACTCGTGGTGACCGTTGACGCCAATCGAAAATGCCAGTTCGCCTTCGACCCAGACAACCCGGAATCGAAAGTGGTCTTTGCGGCGGTCAACGACGCACTGCAGCGGGCGGCCGGCCGACAGGATGTGCTGGAAGTCTCCACAGAAATCAAACGTGCCCGCGGGTCACGCTACATCGATTTCCTGGTACCGGGCTTGATCGGCATGAACCTTATGGGCGGCGGCCTTTGGGGAATCGGATTCCAACTTGTCGACATGCGCGTCCGGAAACTCCTCAAACGGCTTATGGCAACGCCGATGAAACGCGCCGACTTCCTCTTTTCGATGGTCGGACTGCGAATGTTCTTTTTCGTTCCGGAGATGGGAGTCCTGCTGCTGGCTGCCTACCTCATATTCGACATCCCTGTAAAAGGGGACCTTTTAACGATTGTATTGGTCGCCCTGACAGGTTCGCTGGCATTCGCCGGGATTGGTTTACTGACCGCCTGTCGTGCCAAGCGTATTGAGACAATTTCAGGACTGATGAACCTGGTCATGCTCCCAATGTGGCTGACCAGCGGTATCTTCTTCTCATCTGAGAGATTTCCGGACGTTGTGCAGCCGCTTATCCAGGCACTACCGCTGACACAACTGAATAATGCGCTCCGTGCAGTCATACTTGACGGCGAAACGCTCCTGACCCAATGGGTCCCGATGCTCATTCTGGTGGCATGGGCCGTCATTTCCTTTACACTCGCCCTCCGGTGGTTCCGTTGGAACGACTGACGACATCGACTCCTGGTCCTCGAAAGCAGGGGTAGCATGGCAGGATCATATTGCATGAGGCCATGCCAAAGCGATACAATCCTGCTTTCGAAATTCACATGTTGGGAACCTGGGAAGGACCATCCATGACACGCTTCTTCGCTGCGTTACATCAGGACCGATTGAACGCTCCATTCTTGGTCACCCTACTGACGGTCATCGCCTTCGGTGGTGTGTCGGTTGGGCAAACCACGACCATCTGGGTTGAAACCGAGAACATGACGCAATCATTCGAGATCGAAAACCCGCAGGTCAATGTTCGAGAAACATTCCTTCCCCCTGAGATCTTGCACAACGACGGCAAGAGTTGGGGCGGTGCCATAGCCGGAGCCTGTGGTCCAGGAACCGGTGACTGTTGCACAAACAACGGTTCCATCGGCTGCGAAGATTTCGACTGCTGCGAGACGGTCTGCGCCATCGATGACTGGTGCTGTACGGTCGCATGGGACACCGACTGTGCAAGCTTGGCGGTGACCAACTGCGATGCATCCGTTTGCGGTGGCAACGCCGGCTGCACCAACGCCGTTGGCGATTGCTGCACCGGAAATGGCACGCCGGGATGCAACAATCCAAGCTGTTGTGAAACAGTCTGCGACATCGACGCCTTCTGCTGTGAGACCGAATGGGATTTCAAGTGTGCCAACACCGCTGAGGCGAATTGTGAAGAGTGTGAAAGTCCGGATTGCGGCGATGCGCCCGGTGATTGCTGCCAGGTTCACCCGTCGACGGGCTGTAGCGACGCTGAATGCTGCGCTTCCGTTTGCGCGATCGACCAGACGTGCTGCACGATCGGCTGGTCACCGGCTTGCGTGGAACTGGCCATGTCAACCTGCAATTGCATCGAACCGGCCCCGTTTGGTTGCATCACCGACAACGGTGATTGCTGTACAAACAACTTCGATGGCAGCTGCAACGATGCCTGCTGCTGCGAGCTCGTATGCACGTTTGATTCCTTCTGCTGCGTCGACACTTGGGACTCGATCTGCGGTGCTCTCGCCCTGGACTTGTGCCCCGGCGTCTGTCAGCAGAATAATTTCTGCCCGGGTATCGGAAGTTGCTACGCAGCGACCGGCAATTCCGGCTGTAACGACGAGTATTGCTGCAACACGGTCTGCTCGATCGATCCAAGCTGCTGCACCGAAGGGTGGGACGCAACATGTGTCGCTTTGGCCCAGGACTTCTGCACCTGCCTCGAAGATACGGGACCGACATGCCCGGTCGAACCCGATGGCGATTGTTGCGACGGCAACGGAACCCCTGGCTGTGAGAACGATGCGTGCTGTGCCGCGGTTTGCGAAGTGGACAACTTCTGCTGCACGGTTCTCTGGGACGGCTTTTGCGCCGAAATGGCGGTCGATCTTTGTGGCTGCCCGACCTGTGGCGATGGCAACATCTTCTATCTGAATCCACCCGACGGATGGGTCGATCCAGGCCAGCCATTTGCACTCGATACGCCAGACGAATTCCAGGGGCAACGGATCTTCTCTGCCACGACACCGGGTACGGCCGGCTTTGACGGCTGCTGGTCGATCTGTGAGTCCTTGCAGAACGGTGATCTTCATCCCGATCTGGGCAGTATCGGCGTCGCAGAGACTTTGCTGTCCGAAGCCAACCTGACACGGGTGACGCTTTCACGTGCGATCAGCCCTGGTGAGTTCGTCCGTATCACCTATACCAGCGGTACTGGGTCTACGATCGCAACCGGACTGTTCCAGGCACTTCCCGGAGACGTGAACGGTGATGGAACGACTCTGGGTGATGACATTCGACTCTACCTCGACGAATTCGATTTCCCGGGAACGCTCCCCTTGATTCGATCTGACATTGATCGCGACGGCGAGGTCAATCCTGAGGATCTGCTCCGACTGATTGACCTGATGAACGGCGGTGGTCCCTATCAAGCATGGTTCGGCATGAGCATCGAAACGACCGAAGCCTGTCTCGCGGATTAGAAAAAAGCAGTGCCGGCTCTGCGTCGGGCCATGGCCGAAGGCTCACTCTTCGGGTGGAAAGTCATCGGCCAACGCAACCTGCACCATGGCAGCGTGGAACCGGTCAAGATTTGGTGGATCGACCCGCGTTTTCCGTTGGAGCCCTTCGACCAGCTCCTCGACAAGCCGGTTGTATGTCGAACGTGAGTGTTCCAGTTTCAGCTCGGGCTGCACATCGGTGAACGAAGGTTCAAAGGGTGGTATCGTCTCGTCGTTTCGAACCAGGAAGACCGCATCATCGGTTTCAACCAATCCACTGACCTCCCCTTCCGACAATTCCTGAAGCTTGTCCAACACAGGTAGGTAGCGATCGCGAACATCGTCGCGGGTGACGAAATCCCACGCCCCCCCGTTGGCCGCGCGAACTCCGGACGAATGCTCCTTCGCCAGCGACGCAAAGTCCTTCCCCAATCGCAGCTCTTCCCGCAATACCCTGGCGCGCGTACGTGCCTTGGTCCGCGCGAGCCGAACTTGCTCATCGGTAGGCCGACGCGTCCCGTCGGGCAAGAAATCGCGATGACGAAGTTCGATCAACGACATCCGTTTCTTACCTGGTCGGCGCCATTGCTGCCTGTTCTGCTCAAAGAGTGACCAGAGTTCCTCACGCGTGGGCTCTGAAACACGCGGGCGAATTTCCTGATCAAGGAATCCCTGGATGATCATCTGTCGTTTCATCTGATCTCGAAAGTGCTCCAGGGAACTTCCCTGTCGCTGCAGCGCCCGCTCGAATCGGCGTTGCACGCCGCCATGATTGGTGGTAATGACCCGTCGAATCTCACCGTCAACGAGTTGATCAAGTTGCTTCTGTGACTGCTCGGGCAGCCGCAGTTCGGTATGCTGGTAGAGCAACATCTCCGTCAGTTTTTCCGAGATCAACCGTGCGGCCAGTTCAGCCACGTAGCGTTGGTACCGCATCGGACCGAACGCCTGTTGTTTCCGCAGCTTTTCGTGCGAACCTGACCACATGTCGATCGCCTTGGTGGATTCCGTTCCGACGCGCAGGACAAACACCGGACCGGCGGCCGTCGGATCCTCCAACCGAGTCTGGTTCCGCACGTCTGTCGATTGAAGTGTCTCGCGTTCACGAGCGGACTGAATGCGCTCCGCCGTCTCCCGTTGGCGAACTTCTTTCTGGGACTTGTCATTCTGACACGCCCCGATCAGTGCTATCGTGCCCGCCAGAAACAAACGAAGTATCGAAGAATATGACGCAAACCGTCGTGGTGCCGACTCGCACATTAGGACGCCTCCAGCTTGGTACAGGCTTTGACCAGCATGTTCGAAAGCACCCGCAGCAACGTAGGTTGCTCCATGTAATTGGGCGGAAGTCGCAGATGAACTGACTTTTCATCCGGCAAGCGAACCGAACCCGGTGCGTCTCGGAACAACGGCTCCGATGCAGATACGCTGCGAATGGAAAACACGACGTCCTGTCCTCGTACGCTGATCGATGTGACTCCGAACTGTCGCGCGCGAATCCGAATTTCCGCGACCTCCAGCAATCGGGAAACCGGCTGCGGGTATTTGCCGAACGCATCTTCCAGGTCCCGCCCCAGCTGCTCGAGGTCCGGCACCGACTGTGTGTCCACAATTCGGCGGTACACCTCCAGCCGCGCGCGATCCGAACTGATGTAGTTTCGCGGAAGGTGGGCGGCAACGTCAAGATCCACGTGGACGGGCTGGTTTTCCACGTCATCGTCATCGCGAAGACGACGCACAGCCTGCTCCAGCAGGCGACAGTACATGTCGTAACCGACCGCGGCGATGTGCCCGCTCTGCTCAGCACCCAGCAGGTTTCCCGCTCCGCGGATCTCAAGGTCCCGCATGGCAATGCGGAATCCAGCCCCGAGTTCACTGAATTCCTCAATGGTCTTCAGCCTCTTGACCGCATTCCGCTTCGGCGGATGCTTCGGCGACAGCATCGGGTAGCAATAGGCATGGCGATCCGATCGCCCGACACGACCTCGCAATTGATGGAGGTCGGCCAATCCGAAACGCTCCGCGCGATTGATGAAGATGGTATTGACGTTGGGATTGTCGATTCCACTCTCGATAATCGTGGTGGCCAGTAGAATGTCCGCCTCACGCCGGTTGAACTTGTGCATGACCTCTTCAAGCGAATTGCCCGGCATCTGACCATGCCCGATCACCACCTTCGCTTCCGGTACGATACTGCGAAGCGTATCCCCCATGGCCTCGATCGACTGAACGAAGTTGTGAATGAAATACACCTGACCGTCACGGTTGAGTTCACGCATGATCGCTTCGCGGACAAATTTCCGATCGAACTGCCGCACGTGGGTCAAGATAGACCGACGATCGACGGGCGGCGTCTGCAACGAACTGATATCACGGATGCCCATCATGGCCATGTGAAGCGTTCGCGGAATCGGCGTTGCCGTTAAAGTTAAAACGTCAACCGTTTCGCGCAATGACTTCAGCTTCTCTTTATGTTCCACCCCGAACCGCTGTTCTTCGTCAATGATCACAAGACCGAGATCCGCAAACCGTACATCCTTGCTCAAGAGACGATGCGTCCCGATGACAATATCCACCCGTCCCTGTTTGGCGTTCTCGATGACCTTCTTCTGTTCGGCCGGCGTGCGGTATCGTGACAGGCAGGCGATCTGGAATGGAAAGTCTGCCATACGCTCACGGAACGTGTTGTAATGCTGCTCAGCAAGCACGGTCGTAGGAACAAGGACCGCCACCTGTCGTCCATATTCGACAACCTTGAACGCACCACGCATGGCGAGTTCAGTTTTCCCATACCCGACATCACCACAAACCAAACGGTCCATGGGGCGAGGCCGACAGAGGTCCTCCTTGATCTCACGGGCAACTTCGAGTTGATCTTCCGTTTCGTCATAGAGGAACGCCGCTTCAAATTCCCTTTGCCATTCGGTGTCAGCGGGATAGGCGGTCCCTTCGGCGGCGTTTCGTGTCGCTTGAACGCGAAGCAGCATCTCGGCCAGTTCAGCAACGGACTCAGCGACCTTCTCTTTCGCCCGACTCCAACGCTTGCCGCCGAGTTTGGACAGCTCCGGCTTCTTGCTTCCAACGCCAATGTACTTCTGGACGAGATCGATCTGTGTACAGGGCACATGGATCATCGCCTCATCTGCGAATTCAAGGGTTAGAAACTCCTCGCGCTGGTCGGAGTCCCCCTTCTGCATGTTGACCAACCCTCGAAAGCGTGCGATGCCGTGAACGGCATGGACAACAACTTCACCGGGTTGCAAGTCGGTCCAGGATTCGAGCGGCTTACCGCTGTGCACACGTCGGATACGACGCTTCCGCCGCTGTCGGTGAAAGATCTCGTGGTGGGCGACAACGAGCGTTTTGCTGGAGGGCCAATCGAAACCGCGATGCAGGACGCCCTGACAGAGTTCGATGGAACGAACGGCCTGTCCATCCTGATCGGCAAGCATCTCTCGCAGGCGACTGCGTTCCCCTTCATTATCACAAACGACAAAGACGCTGTGATCCACGGCGAGCCGCGCTAATTCAGCCACCGCCTCCGCCGGATCTGTTTCAAATCGGGCAAGCGATTTTGACGTGAAGGCGAATTCCTGTTCACCGCGAACCGCCCCGCCACCGAATCGGGTGATATGCACCTGATCTCGTGCATCGGCGTACTGCATGGCTTCTTCGGCCGACAGCACACCCTGCAAACGCCCCATTCGCTTGCGAAGGGTCAATCCCATCTCCTGAATCTCGCCCGGTGCATCAATCACCACCAGCGCATCGTCAGGCAGGTAGGAAAACAGGACAGAAGAATCCTGGTCAACGAGTGTCTGATCTTTGGGTAGCGAGGCGACCGTCATGATCCGAAGATTGTCTTGCGACCGCTGCGTGCTGGGATCGAAATGCCGAATCGCCTCGATCTCATCGTCGAAGAATTGAATCCGTACGGGCAACTGGTCACCGGGGATGAACATGTCAACGATATCGCCGCGCATGGCGACATCGCCGGGTGACTCAACCAGGTCCAGTCGTTCGAATCCGCGTGCCACAGCCCAGTCAACAAGTGAGACCGGCGTCACCGTTTCCGTTCGTCCAACTTTCAGAATCAGCGTGTTGGCGTCAAGCACGGCACGACTCGGAACGACCTGCATCAGCGCCTGAATGGGACAGATCACGGTCGGGCATGCCCTGCCCTTATTGTGCAGCGCGAATTCACGGCAGATCCGCAGGCGCTCGGCTTCAATCTCACCGGACGCCGCGCCTTCACCTGGAATCGTCTCCCAGGCGGGAAACAGTGCCACGTCCTCGCCTAGAAACAGCTCCAGATCATCGCGCCAATGTTCGGCGTCTTCAGCGTGGGCGGTCACGATCAGAATCGGTCTGGATTTGGCTTTGAGGGCTTGGGCTATGACGTAGGGCGCAGCGGATCCCCACAGCCCGGACATGTGAGCGGTTCCTTGCCCGTCACGGACCCATTCCGCCAATGCCCCCATCGACGGATCATCACGTAGCGTGGAAAACTCAAGCATCACAAAACTTGGTCAGCGCAGGAATCCGTTCCTGACCGTCGCATCTGACCGCTTCCACCGAACGGCACGGAACGCTGGTGCCGCGTCCGGTCGATTTCCTTCTCATTGCAAGTGAGTTACGAGGACGAATCGGCGACCTCTATCTTCTTCTTTTCGTCCAGCAGGCGGCCCACCTCAACGACATCTTTGTCACCGCGCCCCGAAAGATTGACCACAACCGATTGGTCCGGCTTCATTCCCGCTGATCGGCAAATGGCCTCAGCGACCGCGTGGGCCGTCTCCAGCGCCGGAAGTATGCCCTCGATACGAGACAGTTGCAGGAACACCGACAGAGCGGCCTCGTCACCGACAGACACGTATTCGACCCGCCCCTCGTCCTTCCAGAACGAGTGTTCCGGTCCAACACCGGGATAGTCCAGGCCGGCTGAAACCGAATGAACAGGCATGGTCTGCCCATCGTCATCCTGTAGCACGTAGGTCTGCATCCCGTGAAGAATACCCGGGCTGCCGTAGGTAAGTGTCGCGGCATGACGACCAACCGCGCCCTCTTCGCCGGCGGCTTCCACACCGACCAGTTGGACGTCTTCGTCATCCAGGAATCCGGCAAACATGCCGGCGGCGTTGCTACCCCCGCCTACGCATGCCACGACAGCATCGGGCAGAGAACCCGTTTTCTCGATGCACTGCTGACGGGTTTCCCGTCCGACGATCGATTGGAAATCGCGAACCATCCACGGGTAGGGATGCGGCCCCATGACGCTTCCGATGGCGTAATGCGTGTGTTCGCTGGTTTCCATCCAATCGCGCATGGCGGCATTGATCGCATCTTTGAGCGTTCGTTGCCCTTCTTCCACTGGAATCACGGTTGCCCCGAGCAACTCCATCCGGAACACGTTGAGTTTCTGACGGCGCACGTCTTCCGCGCCCATGTAGACCACACATTCCAGCCCACGGGCGGCGGCGGCGGTGGCCGTAGCCACGCCATGCTGACCAGCTCCGGTCTCGGCGATGATCCGCCGCTTTCCGATTCGTTCCGCAAGAAGAACCTGCCCGATGGTGTTGTTGATCTTGTGGGCACCGGTGTGGTTCAAATCTTCCCTTTTGAGTAGGATTTTCGCGCCGCCGATCTCCTGACTCAAGCGACGTGCGTGATAAAGCGGGCTCGGTCGGCCGACGTATTCGCGCAGCAATTCGTGGTACGTATCCCAGAAAGATTGGTCGGAACGTACGGCAACATAGGCGCGTTCGACTTCCAGAACGGCAGCCATGAGCGTTTCCGGGACGAATCGCCCCCCGAACGAACCGAAGCGACCCCGCTCATCCGGCTCCCAGCGGGCGGCAAGCGCGGGCAGAGGATTTATGTCCATCAATTATTTTCCTTGACCACAAATGTCCCGGCGACCTCAACGAATGGTCTTCCGAAGGGTTCTGACCGAACGTGGATGGGAACTACATGTCCGATGTTGTCGAATGCCGTAAGCGGCAGAAGCACGAGCGACGGTCTTCGATAGACTATAACGCGGTTGGGAAAGAGCATGTACGCCTTTTTGATATTTGATGCAAGATTCGTCACGTTGCCCGTGACGCGTCGTGCCGTTCATGGGGGACGCGATGGCATTTGTCGGTAGCCAGCCCCAAACGTCCGAATAGCCATTTCATGGAGAACAAAAAAATGCAGAGTTTGAAGCCCGGTGTATGGTCGCTGGTCGCAGTCACGGCGTTGACGGTGAGCACGACCGCGACAAGCCTTAACGCGGGAGGTCCAACACCATTGATCCCACGACACATTCTCTTCGGTAATCCTGATCGTTCATCCGTGCAGCTCAGCCACGACGGCACGAAGCTCAGCTACATCGCGCCCGTCAATGGCGTGTTGAACGTCTGGGTCGGACCGGCCGACAAACCCGACGCAGCCAAGCCGGTAACCAAGGACACCTATCGCGGCATCCGCAGTTACTTCTGGGCCTACACCAATAACCATGTCATCTATACCCAGGACAAGGGTGGCGATGAGAATTTCCACATCTACAGTGTCGACCTCAAGACCGGCAAGGAAATTGACCTGACGCCATTCGACGGCGCCCGTGGTGGCGTTCTCGAAGTCAATAACAACTTCCCGAGTGAAATTCTGGTTCAGGTCAACAATCGCAATCCGCAGCTTTTCGACGTCCATCGCGTCAACATCACCAACGGTGATCGCAGCGTCGTTTACGAAAACAACGAAGGCTATATCGGTTTCCTCACCGAAGATGACATGAAGGTTCACTTCGCCGTCAAGATGACCCCTGATGGCGGCAGCCAGGTATTCCGTACGACGGGTGACAACCAGTGGACACTCTTCACGTCTATTCCCGGTACCGACGCGCTGACGACGAATCCCCTTGGCATGGATAAATCCAAGGAGAATCTGTATATGCTCGACAGCCGTGGCCGGAATACGGCAGCGTTGACCAAGGTCAGCCTGAACTCTGGCGACGCGTCGATCATGGCAGAGCATGCCAAGGCCGACATCCAGGGCATCATCGGGCACCCGGTCGACAAGACCATCCAGGCCGTCCAGGCAAATTACACCCGTCGCGAATGGCAGATTCTGGATCCGTCCATCGAAGGTGATCTGCAGTACTTGAAGAACCTCGTCGACGGCGAATTCAACATCGGCTCCCGTACACTGGACGACAAGCACTGGATCGTCAGCTATGTCATGGACGATGGGCCGGTTCGATACTACCACTACGATCGCAGCAAGAAGAATGCAAAGTTCCTCTTCACCAATCGTGCCAGCCTGGAAGACGTCAAACTGGCCAAGATGCACCCGGTCGTCGTCGATGCACGCGATGGCAAGAAACTCGTTTGCTACTACACACTCCCCACCTGGATGGACACCGACGAGAATGGTAAGCCATCGGAAGCCCTGCCGATGGTACTGCTCGTGCACGGTGGACCGTGGGCACGCGACTCATGGGGCTACAACCCCATGCACCAATGGTTGGCCAACCGCGGCTACGCCGTGATGAGTGTCAACTTCCGTGGCTCAACCGGGTTCGGAAAAGACTTCATCAACGCCGGCAACTTCGAATGGGCCGGCAAGATGCACGACGACCTGCTGGATGCCGTTGACTGGGCGGTGAAGAATAAGGTCGCGTTGCGCGACAAGGTCGGCATCATGGGTGGAAGCTACGGCGGCTATGCCACGCTCGTCGGCTTGACCTACACGCCCAAGAAGTTCGCCTGTGGCGTCGACATCGTTGGCCCGTCGAATCTCGTGACGCTGCTGAATACGATTCCACCCTACTGGAAACCCATGATCGACATGTTCACGCAGCGCGTCGGCGATCACCGTACGGAAGACGGTGCCAAGCTGCTCGAAGAACGGTCCCCGCTGAACTACGTCGACCGCATCGAGCGTCCGCTCCTGATCGCGCAAGGCGCAAACGATCCACGCGTGAAGCAGTCGGAATCTGATCAGATTGTCACCGCCATGCAGAACAAGAACATTCCCGTGTCGTACGTCCTCTTCCCCGACGAAGGGCACGGTTTCGCACGACCGGAAAACCGCATGTCGTTCAATGCCGTCACGGAAGCGTTTCTTTCCAAACATCTTGGCGGAAGGTTTGAACCCATGAGCGAGGACATCACCGGCTCAACCATCACGGTGCCGGCCGGCGCGTCGCTCATCCCGGGACTCCCGGCCGCTGTCCCGACGACCGCGCCTGCAAAGGGAGACCCCACGTAGGCGATTCAACATCGTCATGGCGGCTAATTCGTAACGAATTGGTAACGAATTGGTAACGATGACGTGTCGACTCCGACCGTTCACAGCGTGACGAAAACCACCGGCGGGCTTCGAAACCCCTCGCAGGGCGTATCGAGGTCCGCCGTTTCTTCACCATCTTCACTCGCACATACCCTTGGCCACTGGTGCACGCGTAACGCTGACGACAATGACGGGGCATCCCGTCAAAAACTGTGAAGGTGCCAATCTCCTGACAGGCACCACTTTACCGCCAACGTCTGTTCATGTTTCCCAATACGGGCCTGCAAAACGCAGCCTGCACGAGCCAGGCGTCGAAATCATCGACCGTCATTCTTGACAGTCGCGAAGGACTGCTGATAGTAATTCCCCCCGGCATGCACTCGTGCAAATCGAGCGCTTGCATTGGTTCCTGGCGCTTCCGCCAGAGAGGGTAATACGCTGTTGATTAGAAGTGGGCGCAGACCATGATTCAGGTGCGAAACGTCACAAAACGCTACGGTCCCGTCCTCGCCGTCGACAATATTTCCTTCGACGTTGAGGCAGGCGGTATCGTCGGCTTTCTTGGCCCGAACGGCGCCGGGAAGAGTACGACCATCAAGATTCTTACATGCTACCAGCCGGCTTCGAACGGTTCGGCAACAGTGGCCGGCTACGACGTCTACCGTGAGTCGATCGACGTCCGCCGGTGCATCGGCTATCTGCCGGAGAACACCCCCCTTTACCCCGAAATGCGTGCCAGTGAGTATCTTCATTTTCGCGGTAAGCTGCGCGGGATGGATCGATCCGAGCGTCAGGCCGCCATCAAACGGGTGACGGAGCGGTGCTGGCTGGGCGACTTCGTGAACCGTCCGATCGGGCAGTTGTCGAAGGGGATGCGACAACGTGTCGGGCTCGCCGATGCGATCATGCATGAACCCAAGCTCCTGGTTCTCGACGAACCCACCGTCGGCCTCGACCCCTCGCAGATTCGCGAAACACGAAATCTGGTGAAGGAACTTGGAGAGACGCAGACCGTGCTCCTCAGCTCTCATATCCTGCACGAGGTGGAACAGATTTGCTCGCGTATCATCATCATCAACAAGGGTCGTATTGCCGCATCGGGAACGCGTGAAGAACTGCATGAGCAGTTCAATCGTGAGTCGCGAATCGTGGCGGAACTGAAGGGGCCGACCGATGCCATCAAGTCCGGCGTCGAGAGCCTTCAGGGCGTCCGAAGTGTTGAGACCGCCGCCGAGAACGGCTGGGTTCGCCTTTCCATCGCGCCGCAGGAGAACAGCGATCCACGCGAAGATCTCTACCAGCTGACATCATCCAAGGGCTGGTCTCTGCGAGAAATCCGTCGCGAAGAAATGACCCTGGAAGACTACTTCGTGAAGGTCATTCGCGGTAACTGAGTTTTGACTGACGTGATTCATTCATTGACAACGGTTGCGTAATCGGGAACCAATCCCATGAACAACATTACGACCATGGCTCGTCGCGAACTGGGTGCCTATTTCCTGTCACCCATCGCATACGTTGTGTATGCCATTTTCCTGTTCACCTCCGGCCTCGTTTTCGGATTGGGCGTGTTTCAGGCAAACGGCGACGCTTCACTCCGCTTTCTGTTCGATTTCTGGATGGTCCTTATCCTCACGCTTGTCATGCCGATGCTTACGATGCGGCTGATGAGTGACGAGCTTCGAAATGGAACCATCGAGACCCTCATGACGGTCCCCATTACCGAAACGGAGATCGTACTGGGTAAGTTCTTCGGGGCATTCGCATTTTTTGTCGCGCTGATCGCATCGTTGCTGCTCTATCCGATCATTCTCTCCATGTATGGCGATCTCGACGGCAGCCTCCTGCTCTGCAACTACATTGGGCTGCTGCTGATCGGTGGGCTCTACGTGTCGATCGGGCTGTTCTTCAGCGCGTGGACGCGTCACCAGGTGATCGCGGTCTTGCTGACAGCCGGCGTCTTAGCCTTCATGACGTTTGCGTTTCAGCCCCTTGCCCAGCAGCTCGATGGCACCCCGCGTATCATTCTGCAGCAGTTGTCGGTTCGATCCCATTTCAACGACTTTGTTCGCGGGCTGATCGACGTGAACCACATCGTCTTCTTCCTGACGACAACCGGTTTTTTCCTTTTCCTGACAGTTAAGCGACTGGAGATGCGCCGATGGCAGTAGATTCCACAAGCTCCAATACACAGAGCCGGGGTGGTCAAGGTCCCCAGCGTATGCTGGTCGGCACGAACGTGCTGGTTGCGACGGTGCTCGCGCTGGGGGTTGTTGTGGTGGCCCAGGTCATTGCCTACAAGTGGCCCAAGCAAATCGATATGACGTCCACCGGCGTTAACAGCCTGAGTGACGGAACCAAGAACTTGCTCGACAGCCTCGATCAGAATGTCGAGCTCACGTCACTCTACTTCGAAGCCGGAAACCTCGAAGATGAAGACCAGCCGCGCTACCGTCGCGTGATGGATGACTTGCTGGGCCTTTACGCTGCAACCAATCGCGGTAAGGTGAAAGCCGATTGGATCAACCCGCTCGACAAAAACCGCGAGAAGATCAGTGCTTTCTACAAGGAGCTGGGAGAGCATCCGAGCTTCCAGGGCGACCTGGAGAAATCGAAAGCACGCGTCGAAGTCTTCACCGCGCCGGACGGGCTCGGTGAACGCCTGAATGTCTTCCTTCAGGATGACCTTCAGCAAATCGCTGCCCTGAACCTGGCATCTGATGAATCCACACAGAAAGCCGTCGGCCCCGTGGAAATCCTGCTGCAGCGATGGTCGGAGGAACTGACGAATACGCTCGCCAGCATCCGCCGCGAGTCGACCGCCGAACCGCCGCAATACAGCGGTTCCATCGAAGCATTGAAGCAGGTGTACGAACAGCTGCCCAAGAGCCTGACGGACATACAAACGCACGCCGAACGTGTACTGGCAACCAACGGTGATATCTCCGCCAACGCGGCCGGCTATCTGAACGGCTGCGGCGCTCGATACGCCCCACTCATGGAAGAGATGACGCGTGAGGCAGACAGCCTGAACGAACTCGAGGCACCCAAGTTCGATGAACTGATGCAGGAGATCGCGAGCCCAACAGGTAACGCCATTGTCGTCAAAACGGATTCCGACGTGGAAGTCGTCAAGTTCGGCGAATGCTGGCCGGCCCTGGATCCAACGGCACAGAGCGCTGCACTATCGTTCGATCAGCGCGCATTCCGAGGGGAAGAGAAACTGACGGCGGCTCTCCTCAGAGCGACACATCAGGAAAGCACTGCTGTCATCTTCGTTCGCTACGGCGGTACGCCGTTGCTCGGCGGTCTTCCGATCCCGGGGCAGCCTCGCGGGCCGTACATGGTCATGAAGGAAAATCTGGCGGATGCGAATTTTGAAGTTAAAGAGTGGGACCTAAAAACAAACGACAATCCGCCTGGTTTTGATCCAGAACCAACGAGAAAGATCTTCGTCGTGCTTAAACCCAATCCGCCCCAACGGGATCCGATGGGAAGAATGGGACAGGACCCACCGTTTACCGACCGCCATAAAGACCTTCTGATAAACGCCATCGGTGACGATGGTCGCGCGGTCTTTATTGCCGGCTGGCATCCCGGCCCATTCGGCCCGGTACCATCTTCCTATGAATATGGCGACTACCTGAAGGACACCTGGGGCATCGAGGTGGACTCGACGCGGTTGCTGTTGACGGCCATCAGCACCGCACCAGGAAAGTACGCTGCGGATGGACGAAGTTTCTTCCTCCTGCAGGATGCAACGGCCTCAGACCACATCACTGTCCGCGGCGCCCAACAGAAGTACGCATTGCCCTGGTGTGCACCGCTCATCCTGGCTGAATCCCCCCCCGAGGGCGTAACGGTATCCATGCTCCTTGAGCAAGAGGAAGCGGACACCATTTGGGGTGTGCAGGACATAACGGCCTATGAGAAGCAGCTGCAGGAACAGCAGTACATGACGCTCGCGGAAGGCGACACGACGGGCGATTTCATCCTGGCGGCTGCCGCCGAGAAAGGTGACGCCAAGATCGTGGTTGTCAGCTCACGGGCATTTGCGGAAGACGCGGTGGCCTTCGCACGAGAAATCGTATTCGGTGCCCGCGGCCTGCAGGTCATTTCGCGAAACCCGGGCAACGTCAGTCTATTCGTGAACTCACTTCACTGGCTGAACGACAACACCGAATTCATGAACATTGGAAGTCCGATCGACCTAGCCGTGCTGAAAATTGACGGCACTGCGACGATCAAAACCGTTTCATTTGTCGCCATTGTGGTTTGGCCTTCACTCGCGTTGCTCGGCGGTGCGGCAGCATGGTGGATCAGGCGAAGGTAGAACGACTATGAACTTCAAGACAACCATTATTCTCGCAATTGCATTGGTGGCGCTTGGCGGTCTTTACTTTGTTGGTCTGCAAGTCAACCCAACGGAGAAGTCCACGTCTGCGGATACCGAAACCATAACGCCCGGTACCAGCAAGATTTCGCAGCCAATCTTCACCGGAACCATCGGTGACGTGGTGAAGGTCACCTGCAAAGCCAAGGACAAAGAAGAGTGGGTCTTTGAAAAACAGGAAGGTGATGGCTCAACCGCACAAGGCGATTGGTCCATTACGGCTCCGATTCAGGCCAAAGCCATTCCATGGGAAGTGCAGCGCTTTGGCACCCAGCTGACAAACCTGAAGTATGAGATCCGTCACGAACCCGGCGGTGCCGTCTCGGATGAGAAAGCGGGTCTCGCGCCACCGCAGGCGGTGATCACGATTGCCGACGCTGATGGCCAAGAAGCCACCTTTGAGATCGGCCTTGAAGCCTCATCGACAGATACGTTTGTCCGCCTGGCCAATGACTCGACCATTTATGTTGGTCAAGGTGTCGTGGGAACGCTCGTGAAACCGAGCATCCTTGACTATCGCGATCAACAACTCTGGAGTTTCAAGAATGACGACGCCACGGCTGTGGAGATCACTGATCACCGGGCGGATCCGCCGGTAACCTACACCCTTCAGAATCAGGATGGAACGTGGGTCTTCACAAAGCCGGTTTCTGCGCGTGCTACCGGGAAAGTCGCTGAGATGCTTCGGACGCTCGGTGTGCTCCGAGTGCAGAAGTGGGTCGATGACCGGGAAGATCGCCTCAGCCTTTATGGCCTCAATCCTCCGCAATACACCATTCGCGTCACAACGGAGACCGCCCCGGAAGATGCTGCCCCCTCAACCGATGACGGGGAGGCGGATGCTGGCGATGCCACGCCAAAATCCCCCACGATCACGACGTATACACTGCGTGTTTCGGATCAGTCACCATTGGGTGAAGACACCAAGGTCTACGTCGCTCCCGGAGAAGGGACGACGACAGGTGTCATCATGAAGACTCTCGCCGATCGACTCGCACCGTCTATGTCCGAGTGGCGCGATATGGACCTGTCTCCCGTCAACGTGACCACAGCGACCCGCGTTGAAATCTCCACACCCGCCGGGGCTGAAACACTCACCAAACTCGAACAGGATTGGAAGTACGAATCTGATGGTGAGCTTGGCGAATCTGCCGCCGTTCGTGAACTGCTGATGGCCGTGAATGATCTGAAGGCGATTTCCTACATGGATGCGACGAAAGACGATGACGCCCGATTCGGATTCGACAAACCGCAGGCAACGGTCACCATGACCGTCCCGGGTAAGGAAGAGTCGGAACGAATCACGGTTGGCGGATTCACCGATGCCAACAGCAAGCGTCTCGTCTACGTGCGGCGGAACGCAGCCAACGCCGTCGCCAAAGTGCGCGTCGCTGACATCGCCGCCCTTCTGCGTGACCCGCGAAGCTACCGGGATCTGACCATCCTTGACGCAACGCGGGACTCGATTGAAAGCATCGCCATGAACGTACCGGCCGCGTGCCGCGACGGTCGATACGACTTTACGTTGGCCAGAACCGGCGGACGCTGGCAGTTGGTCAAGCCTGTCCAAGCTCCGATCAACGATGCGGAATTCAATCCCCTTCTCGATCTACTGACGCGGCTCAAGGCGGCATCCATCGTCGGCGAAGCCAATGAACTGTCGGCATACGGACTTCACGAGCCGGTCGCACGCTTGTCGATCCAATATCTGCCCCCGAGGCAGACAAAGCTTGAGCCGGATACGGAAGATCCCGAGAAGCTGGTGCCGGTCGAAACGCAACCCCCCGCTACAACCGTCGATTTGGCTTTCTCGGCACAGAGCGGCAAGGTGTTCGCTCATCGAAGTGATCGACAGGTGATCTACGCCGTCCAGCCTGAACTGCTCAACCGCATACTCTCCGAACTGCGTTCGTCGAAGGTCTTTCAATTCCAGAAGGAAACGGTCTCAGCGTTCTCCATCGCCAGTGGCGGCGTAACACATCGCTTCCGAAAGAGCGACGACCAGTGGATCTACGAAACCGAACCGGACCTGCCGCTCGATGCCGGCAAGGTGGACAACTTACTCCTGCAGTTCACCGACCTGGTGACGCCTCGGTTCGTGCAGTATCAGAACGCAGCCCCGGTTTCTACGTTCCTTCAGTCCCCGCAATCCAAGGCGGTGATTGAAACATCGGAGACGACCTACGAAGTGACCGTCTTCACACAGGCTTGCGGTTCCGGCAGCGCGCGAGGTCAATTCGCAACGGCCACCGGGATCGAAGGCGTGTTCCTTCTAACACCAGACAGTATTCAGCGCATGACAGTGAATCTTGGCGATTTGGAGCCATGATCAACAACTGATCTCACCAGTTTCAATTTTTCTATTTTCACTTGATTTTGCAGTGCTGCTTTGGTACAGTGAGAGTTAAATCGAACGTCGCCATTCCCTGGGAAGGTTCATGGGGTAACCCTGCGGAGACGCGTGTCGATGTTGGAGGCTAGCGACATGTCGTCGTGCCAACATGACGGATTGAGGGTAATGCCATGGGTGTTCGTCACCACATCAAAGTTCTTATCATCGATGACGACAAAGCCGTCTGCGATTCTGTCGGGACCATGCTGGAAGACCGGGGCTACAACACCCGCACGTACTGCAACGCCGAAGAGGCACTGACGGCGGCCGAGAACGAGTCCTTCCAGATCGCACTCGTTGATCTTCGAATGCCCCACATTGAGGGCGCCGACGTGGTTGAGAGACTGCGTGAGATCGATGAACGCACGGCATGCATTGTCATGACCGCATTTCCCAATCTGAATAGCGCGACTGAAACCATGCGCCGCGGTTCGTTTGACTACATTTCCAAGCCGTTCACGCCGGATGAGTTGCTGGCTTCCGTCGAGGGTGTTTGCCGTCGTATGGGCATCGTCTACACCGACGAACATGAATTGAACCGGCTGATCGGCCAACGAATTCGAAAGCACCGCTTGGGTCAGAACCTCACCCTTCGGCAGTTGTCAGACCGTACAGACCTTACCACCTCTCAGCTTTCACAGGTTGAGCTCGGCAAGAATGCCGCATCGATCTGGGCATTGGCCCGCATCAGCAACGCTCTAGGCCTGCAAGTCGCCGAGTTGATGGAAGGACTGTAGGCACCGTAGCCTGCGTTCCATCCCGTGTTTCAACACTGAAATGCTCTGTTGTATGGAGATTGCACAGGCATGCTGCGCACGCGCGATGGCTTTGGAAGAAAAACCCGTAGCTCAATAGAGGATTTCCCGGGGCAGCTCAGCGCTGACGACCGGGATAATGTCGGCTGGCACAGTTTGCTTCAATGAAGCGAGCAATGCGCGTGTCGAAACAGCCTGTGCGTAGGTCACTGTTTGCAATTGGGGATCAATGTCGAGGAAGATCTGAATGGCATCTCGGCCGGCTTGCAGACTGGTTGCATCCTGCACGGTCGTGCGTCCGTCGACCGCAACATGAAAATGCCACGACTCCGACTCAGAGCCACCAGCCGTCCGGGAAGACTGCGATCTGGCCGAAAGCAGCATGGCGCCCGTTCGAACCTGACCACCATCAATCTCAATGCTGAGCCAATCGCGATCATGGAGCCACACGGCGTCAGCAACCGCTTCAGAAGCCAAGCGTTCTAACGTATCCACATTGTAAGCTGGATGCCCTTGGGGAAGCGACGGATCAAGCCAGGTCAACAAGGCAGACATACCGGTCATGCTGAATACCAGGCATCCCAAAACAGTCAGCATGCGTGTTTGTCTTTCCATGATCCCGCGTTCCCAGTGCTGGTCGTTGTGTTCGTCGGCGCAATCTCGACAGTGTTTTGATCACATTCACGCTGAACTGATACCCCCGCCCATTCGATCGCTGCGATACCGCGTCTTGCGACACACGTATTTAGCAGCAGACGGCTACCCGATGAAACCCTCAGCGGAAATCGATCAAGCAATGACCGCATACAAGAATTGGGTAACACTAAGCTCGGGGATGCAGCCGGTGCATACCGGCCACAAAGAAGTCATCGGCGAATTGTGACAAAAAACTTTACTGGTTGAGCCAATCTAATGCTGACAAATAAGAGCCTTGAACCTTAGCTCGCGATGAGTGCCGCGCACGTGACGCTCGTTGCGCGATAAGAACGAATTGCCAGCATGAAGTCAGCCAATGGCGACCGTCGTTACTTACCGCAGTAGTCGATGATTCGAGCAATTTCACGTCGAAGATCGGCACGATGAACGATTCGATCGACAAAGCCATGTTTCAGCATGAACTCCGCAGTCTGAAACCCTTCCGGCAACTCGGCATTGATCGTGTTGGCAATGACGCGGGGTCCGGCAAAGCCGATCATGGATCCGGGCTCAGCAAGGATGATGTCACCAAGACTTGCAAAACTGGCAGCCACACCGGCTGTGGTCGGGTCGGTGGCAACCACAATATATAGACCACCGGCATCGTCGAGCCGCGCCAGAGCAGCAGATGTCTTCGCCATTTGAACCAGCGACACCATCCCCTCCTGCATGCGCGCACCGCCTGATGCCGTCACCAGGACCAAGGGAAGATTGTCCTCGATTGCCTGTTCAATTGCGCGCGTCACCTTTTCACCGACAACCGCACCCATGGATGCCATAATGAACGCAGGGTTCATCACACCGACCACGACGGGGCGCCCGCGTACAAACGCCTTCCCAACCACGATCGCATCGTGCTCGCCCGTTTTCTCCTGGATCTTGGCGAGGCGCTCCTTGTACGGAACACGATCACGGAAATTCAACGGGTCGATGGATCGCAGATCGTGTGCAAACTCTTCAAACGAATCGGGATCGCACAACTGCTGAATTCTCGTGCGCGCATTGACGCGGCGATGGTGCCCGCATTCGGGGCATACGTGCAGGGCTTCCTCGACCTCTTTCTCATATACCATGTGGCCGCAGGCGTCGCAGCGTGTCCAAAGACCGGCAGGTACGTCAATTCGTTCTTGCGACATAACATTACTCACTTTCCGTACTCTCCTGATTTGCCGAAGCCCCCACGGTACCGATTTCAAGAATGGATTCAAATGACCAGGCGCCGTTATGTGCGGTTTTCTGATCTTCACCTTCGCGGACGCGATAGATGACGGGGCCGGCTGCATCGGCCAGCTCGGGAACCGGGGACTGCTCGTCCTCGACGATTCGCCGCACCAGGCGAAACGCCAGCGGCCCCAGGACAACCGCAGGCAACTGGCCGTCCGCCTTGCTGATAATCGTCTCGATCGCCTGCATCAGCCGGCTGCCCGCTTCATGCAGGTCCTCGCCTTCCGGTGGACAGATGCCCAGCGGCTCTTCGCGCCAGCGCTTGTAGACTTTCGGGTATCGCCGCGAAAATTCGTCAGCCGTCAGCCCCTGCCACAATCCCACATCAATTTCTTCCAACTCCGAAACCACGCGTCGCTTCGCCTGATGGAACTCTGCAATGATCTGCGAGGTCTCATCAGAGGCTTGTTCGCTGCTCGCCGCCACGTGTGTCGGCTTGTGCACGCCCATTTCCTGGGCCCAGGTCAGCGTCGCGCGACGACCATCAGCCGTCAACGAAAGAGGTGTTCTTCCCGCGAGCCGACCACCGGCACTCCAGGGTGTGGCTCCCCAGGGAACCAATATGAGATATTTCGGATCAAGCATGCTCTTCTCGGATCTCAAGCCTCAGGGATCGCAAAGTTGGCGTGGCGTCGCGCAAGGCTGTCAAGTTCTTGAAAGGCCGCAACAGGATCTTCGCGACCAAAAACTGCGGTTCCCGCGACAAACATATCAGCCCCGGCTTCGGATGCCGCCGCGATCGTCGTCGCATCGATTCCGCCGTCGATCTCCAGCCGTTGATGCGTCGCCAGCCGTTGCGACAAGTCAACCACTTTCGGTAGCACATCAGGGATGAACTTCTGCCCACCGAACCCCGGCCAGACACTCATGACCAGCACCAGATCCACAGCTGGAAGAATGGATTCGATCGCACTGACCGGCGTCGTCGGATTGATAGACACACCGACCGCCATTCCAAGGGATCGAATGTGGTCGACGACTTCCGCGGGCTCATCCGCAACTTCGATATGAAACGTCAGCAGGTCGCAACCGGCATCAGCAAAGTCCTTGGCATATTTCTTCGGCTCCGAAATCATCAGGTGTGTATCGAGATACATATCCGAGCACGTCTTCACATGCTTGATGATACCGGGACCGAAACTGATATTCGGTACGAAGTGACCATCCATGACGTCGAGATGCAAGGCTTCGGCACCCGCTCCCTCGATCATGGTGATTTGATCGCGCAATGTTGTGAAATCGGCAGCCAACAACGAAGGCGCGATACGAATTTGTTTTTCTGCCAGAGCAAAGTCGGTCATGGTTTCAGCGTCGCGTGTCGAATTCTCGCTCATCGATTTTCCAGAACATCCAGCGCAGCGAACGATCCGTGTTCCAGCAACTCAAGGGATGCACCACCTCCGGTGGAAACGTGGCTCATCTTTTCATCAAGGCCCGCCTGCTCTACGGCTGCGGCGCTATCGCCGCCACCAACGACGCCAATGGCACCACTCGAGCAAACCTCAGCCATGATTTTCGCGAGCTCATTGGTTGCGTGATCAAACGGTGGGTGCTCGAACGCGCCCATCGGCCCGTTCCAAAATACGGTTCGTGCCTTCTGCAGTACTTCGGAGAATGCCGCCAACGACGATGGGCCAATATCGAGCCCCATCAAATCGTCGGGAATGTCGCCCGCATGGACGGTCACATGATCACCGTCACTCAAACTCGTGCTGCACGCAGAGTCTACCGGCAGAACGATCTGGTCACGATAGTCGGCCAACAACTCACGGGCTGTTTTCATCAGGTCCGGCTCAACCAGACTCCGTCCGATCTTGGCACCGTCGGCAGCCAGGAATGTGTATGCCATGGCACCGCCGATCAGGATCTTGTCACACTTCTGCAAGAGCGCCCTTGTGACCCCCAGTTTGTCTGAGACTTTCGCGCCGCCGAGAATGCACACAAAGGGGCGTTCGGGGTCGCGGGTAAGAGGACCAAGAAACGCGAGCTCTTTCTCGACAAGGAACCCGACACCACGGGGACGATCGAGCATCTGCTGGGGAACCGTCAACATACTTGCGTTGCAACGATGGCAAGTACCGAACGCATCATTCACATAGGCATCGGCGTGAACTGAGAGCCCCTTGGCAAACGCATCCTTGCGTGCGCGCAGTTCAGGATCAGTCGCGGCTTTCTTATCCTTGATCGTCTCCTCTTCATGGAAGCGAAGATTCTCAAGAAGCAGCACACCGCCCGGCTCGACACGTGAAACGGCGTCGTCTGCCGCCGCACCAATGCACGCCGGCACAAACGCGACCGGCTGCCCCAGCACTTCGGCCATTCGTTGCGCAACGGGCGCCAGAGACAATCGCTGCCGATCCTCATCAGTCTTGGGCCGGCCCAGGTGAGACATCAGGACCAACCGTGCACCGCCTTCGATCAGGTGGCGTATGGTCGGCACACATGCCGTAATTCGACGGTCATTGGTGATTGTGCCGTCGTCGCCAAGGGGCACGTTCAAGTCAAGGCGTGCCAGAACGCGCTGCCCCTTGACATCCATTTCCTTGATGGATCGTTTCATATTCAGATTGTCGCAACCTTGGCAATCAAGTCAGCCGAACGGTTGGCGTAGCCCCATTCGTTGTCATACCAGGAAATGACTTTGACCATGTTGCCACCGTCGGCCGGCATGACCATCGTTGACTGCGAATCGATAATGGAGCTGTGAGGGTTACCGACAATATCAGAGCTGACCAGCGGGTCTTCGCTGTATTCAAGAATACCGGAGAGCGCGCCTTCAGCCGCTGTCTTCAACGCAGCGTTCACTTCTTCCGCCGTCACCGATTTGCCGAGCGTTGCCGTCAGGTCGATCAACGAACCATCGGGTACAGGAACACGGGCCGCCATCCCGTTGAGCTTGCCGTTCAACTCCGGCAAAACCTTGCCGACGGCACGAGCAGCGCCGGTGGTCGTTGGAATGATGTTGACAGCACCGGCACGGGCGCGTCGCAGATCCTTGTGGACGAGGTCCGCAATGTTCTGATCGTTCGTATAAGCGTGGACGGTCAACATGAGACCGCGTTCCAAACCGAACGACTCATGAAGCACCTTAGCCAGCGGTGCCAGGCAATTGGTCGTGCAACTTGCGTTGGAAATACACAAGTGCGAAGCGTTAAGCTGGTCGTCATTGACGCCGAGAACGCACATCAAATCGGGATCGTCTTTCGACGGCGCGCTGAGAATAACTTTCTTCGCACCGGCTGAAAGGTGGTCGCCGTAGCCGCCGCGTTCGCTGGATCGGGCGGTGAATACCCCGGTCGACTCGAGCGCCACATCAACCCCCAGATCACCCCAGGGAAGTTTGGCCGGCGCCCGCTCGGCGAGTACCTTCACGGTCTTACCGTTGATGACCAAGCCTTCGTCGCTGACCTCAACCGTACCCGGAAAGCGGCCGTGAACCGAATCATACTTCAGAAGTTGTTTCAACGTGGCGGCATCACTCAGATCGTTGATTGCGACGACGTCAAAGTCAGCCGGCCTTGCCGCCATGGCCCGAAAGGCCAAACGACCGATTCGACCAAACCCGTTAATTCCAACCCGCACCGCCATAATGAAGCTCCTCAAAGGAAAACGCCGCCAGGGAACCGATTCTCGTCCCCCAAAGCGCGATTATCTGGAAGTTCCCAGGCCTCGAGCGCACGAATCGTGCCGGCAACGAGGGCCATGCGCCGTAGCTTAAACGACAGAATAAAGAAGGGCTGCCACCGCAACCCCCTCCGCATCCTGCTCGCTGAAGCTAGAATTGGTAAGGCTAAGAGTTGAGATTCGATCGGTCAAGATGCTGCAGTTGCGCCAAAGGCCGGCCGAAGATCAGATCGAAGGGTAACCGTAACGTCAGATGGGACCTCGCCATGTCATTGTTCCCGGAACTCGACCGCTTTGAAGATAAGCAACAACGAATGCAGATCAGTCAGCAGGCGTGGCAACGGCAGCTGAGCCGTCCCATGTTCTGGATTGGCCTACTTCTCTATGGAGCTCTCATGGTAGTCTTCGTCTACGGCATGATGACGCAGGTCGCGCGTCGCATTCCCATCCCCACCTATCTCTACGGCGGAATCGTAGGCGGCGTGTTCGGGGGTGGATTCATGGCGTGGCTGCAGTGGTTGCTGCGAGAACCGATCCGCCGCGAACTCCGGCGGAAACTCAACGAGGAAGGCATGCCCACCTGTGTGGGCTGCGGCTACGACATGCGCGGCAGCATCGGCGGGCGTCAGCCGGAGGAACATCAATCAAGCCCAAGTGCAGAACGCCCAAGTGCCGAACGCCCAACGAATGCCGACTGCCCGGAGTGTGGTCGCAAGTCTGCTACGACCAGCCTCCGTTAGCGGCAGGGAACAGCCGTCTGCCCCCACTCCGACTCCTGGAATCAACGACTCCCGGAAGCGCCTACTCCTGGAAGCGCCGAATCACCAACGTATCGTTCTGACCGCCGAATCCAAAACTGTTGGACAAGGCAACCTCGACCTGCTTATCACGAGGCGTATTCGGAACGTAGTCCAAATCGCAGTTAGGATCGGATTCCTTGTAGTTGATGGTTGGTGGCACCTTACCATCGCGGATGGCAAGCACGCAGGTGATCAACTCGACCGCACCGGCGGCAGCAATCAGGTGGCCGATCATGCTCTTGATGCTGCTGATCGCCAGGGAATATGCATGCTCACCGAAGACACGCCGCACCGCCAGCGTCTCGATCTTATCGTTTTCCTCCGTTCCGGTACCATGGGCCGAAACGTAGTCGACGTCTTCCGGGCTGAGACCTGCGTCGCTCAAGGCAGACCGCATCGCCGCAATCGGACCTCTTCCCTCTTCGTGAATATCGGTGATACGAAACGCGTCAGCCGTTGAACCATACCCCACGACTTCGGCGAGTATTTCGGCCCCGCGAGCCTTAGCATGCTCCAACTCTTCAAGAATGAGGATGCCCGCCCCCTCTCCAAGAACAAACCCATCTCGGGTCCGATCAAACGGACGGGACGCGGTCAGGCAGGAATCGTTACGCGTGGACAATGCGGTGAGGCGATTAAATCCTGTTACGCCCAACGGATGAATCATGCTGTGCGTACCACCGGAAATCATGATGTCTGCGTCGCCGTACCGGATCAGTGCAGACGCTTCGCCAATCGCCTGCGTGCTCGCCGCACAAGCTGTTAACGTGTTCAAGCTGGGCCCCTGTGCCTTGAATTGCACCGCCAGATGGCCCGCCGCAAGATTGGGGTCTTGTTCCAGTTCGTTGTGCGGATCAAGTCGGCGCAGCGCTTCTTCCGCCCAGCGAACGGTATTGAGGCTGTCAAAACCAGACTCACCGTGCCAGCAGCCGGACAGTGCAGCCGCCGAGAACGGATCAAAGTCCAGCGGGCCTTCGCCACCACCGAGGTAGACCCCGATTCGTGTGCGATCGATCAGACCATCCACTTCGAGACCGGCCTTCTTCCAGGCCATCGAGCACGCGGCAAGCGCAAACCTGGAATTCCGGCTTGCATGCTCATGCCGAGCGGCGTCTTGACCAAGGTAGTTCTCAAGCTTGCATTCTTTGACCTCAGACGTGAAGGTGGTCGGGAACGTCGACGCGTCAAAAAGCGTTGTCGGAGCAATCCCGCACTCACTCTTGAGCATGCGCCCCCACACTTCGTCGATACTGTCGCCCAGGGGTGTGACCCAACCGACTCCGGTGATGACTACTCGGCGGTTCATCGTCATGAGGCCTCCTGATACTTCTTAATGACCAATGCGGCACACTGCCCACCTGCCAGAGCATAACTAGCCGAGATCGCCTGCATGACAGGTACATCCCGGGCATCTCCCTGGACAAAGTTGAAGCCACATCCATCCAACAAATCGTCCGTGTTATGTGACACGGGAACCGTATTACGATTCAGTGCCATCGCCATGGCAGCGATGTCCAAGGCTCCCGAACCGGCGCCATTGTTTCCAAGAGCGCCACGGGTAGTCAGTGCAACCGTACTTGAGAGATTGTCGCCAAACACGTCCGTCCAGGCCTTCAATTCCGATCGATCAAAATCCGGAATGCCTGTGCCAAAGGGATTGAGAAGTTGACAGTCATCTGCGCTGGTACCTGAATCTGCGAGCGCTTTGCGAAGGGCAATAGACAAGGCCGTTCCATCATCAACGCCGGACCACGTTTGAATACTGCTGCTCGCGCCGAATCCTGCCAATTCCGCGTAAATGCGAGCACCGCGTGCTTTCGCATGCTCCAGCGATTCAAGAATGATCAAACCACCGCCTTCCGCGGCGACCGTACCCGACGCTTGACGACCAAACGGCCGACAGGCACCGGTCGGATCATCATTTGAATCTGACGATAGCCGACCACAAAGCGCAGGTCGTGCCATGGCCATCGGATTCATTTTTGATTCCGCCCCACCGCAGATGCAGACATCCGCAGCGCCGCGAGCAATCGTCCGGTAGGCTTCACCAATCGCAAGATGGCTGGACGCTTCGGAGCATGTAATCGTATTCGATGGTGCTTGCGCATCGTGAACAATGGTGACGTGACACGCCAACATGTTGGGAAGAAACTTGAGCAGCCAGAGTGGCGTGAGATTGCTCATCCCTTCCCGCCCCCACGTCTGAATGTCAAAACGACCCGAGTCGTCAACCGCCGTGCTCAACGCCCCGGCGAGCTCTGTCAAATCTGCACAGACAAGCCCTGCGCCAATGTTGGCGCCAAATCGCGAGCTCGCAACATTGGGGGGACCTTCAGACTCCCCACGATCAACAATGCATTTGGTCACCAGCCCGGCGTCACGAACCGCATGATACGCCGCCACCACCGCGATCTTGATATCACGCGACATGACCTTGGCACTCTTACGGTACGACTTGGGAATGTGATCACCAAGTTGAAACGCAGGAAGCTCACCGCCGACTTGCGAAGGCAATCCGCCGGGATCAAAACTCTCCACCCGACCAATTCCGGATTCCTTGCGAATTAGGGCGTCCCAGAACGGCTCGATGCCGATCCCGATGGGTGATGCCACACCAAGCCCGGTTATGACGACGCGTCGATCTGATGCCATCACTCTATCGATGCCTCCATTTCGCCGGACTTCAGGCCGGTCGGCGACCCGGCGGGTGATCCATCATTCGCTGGACCATCTGACTTATCAGGGGGTTGAATACCACCACCGGCCGATTTATTCCCCAGATCAATTCCATGTGTTGCACGGAAATCGTCGACGAGGTGCATGAACTGATCCGTAAAGACGAAATTGTGCTCAGGCAAGCCGACCGCGTTGGCACCGTTGACATGCGAAAAAATCAAATCAATCGTGCCTGCAGGCTCTCCCTCGATCAAGACTTTTCCACTCGTGATGGCAGCCTGATCATCAACACTGACAATCGTCGCGTCGTACCGAATTTGTTGGCCGGGAAAGGCGTAGCGCGCCAACTCGACATGACGCAGTTTCGCCAACACGACGTTCTCGCGAAAGCCACGACTCTCTCCCACGAGGATGCCGGCCGTTTGTGCCATACCCTCGACCATCAACGTCGGTGGAAAGACCGGCCAATGGGGAAAATGGTCGTGGAGAATCTCCTCTGCCAGCGTCACATTCTTCACGGAAGATGCCGACTGACCCGGTGAAAACGCCACCAAAGAATCGATCCAAATCCATCTCATAGCCGTCTGGTTTTCCTCTACTTGCAGACTAACGGTCGTACCGTGGCTAAGCAAGATGCGCGCCAATCCGCGCGACAACATGCCGAAGCAAACCACGAAGGGTAACATCTCCGCACCAGAACAACAAGAAACCCAGGGCACCGGTTGGGGATAATAGCGCCACCCTCAAAATCGGGGCGTCAATCGAATGAGGCACGCAACGTATTTGCTCTTCGATTGGCGCATTGTTCATGACGGCCTGAGGCACTCGGCAACAACGGGCGCGCACCGGAACTTTACAAGCAAGTTTCTGCGGGGTGTGAATTATCTATCGTTGAAAAGGCAGAAGTGTTGTGGATAGCCGAAGCTACCGACACGATTTGCCCACATGCACGAGCCTCGCGAGCCCGAATCCGCACGTGCGATCCATGACGTCACCGCGCAGTGTTCAGCTCCTGGCGAAACACTGATCGACGCATCTGGTAATCGAGCTGGAAGAGCCTCGATACCTCCCGCCTCATGCGATTCGTACATCGGCGAGAGCATCCTCGGTGCGAGAAGGCGCTACAGCATCCAACATCGCGCTGGACGTTATCCAACATCGCGCTGGACGTTGAAGCGTGATCACACCATCGGACGCATGATCACACGGTCGCGACCTGCCAGCCGCCGCGGGCAGGGATCAATACAACCCGTGCGCCGCGATTGCCGGTCTCGTCGCTATGCAGCAGCCTGAAGCTTGTTTTCCACATAGTTCACGATGGTGTTCACCGTGAACAGATCTGGCATTTTCGAAACACAAGCATCCTGCTCGAACTGGCTGAAGTCCGCATGGGGCATGGCGGCTTTCAGTTTCTCCAGACCGGACGGCGTCATCTTGTCGCCATCGACGTAGTCTGGATTGTTCAGAATATCGTCAGGGAAGAGTTCTCCTTTGGGAATCTTGATGTCGAACGCCTTTTCCAGGCGAAACACGATGTCAAGGAAGTCAATGCTCTCAGCGCCAAGGTCTCCCTGCAGCGTCGCGCTGGGCGAAACCTCATCCTCTTCTACGCCAAGTGCATCAGTCAGCACATCGCGAACTTTTTCAAAGACGGCCTCACGGCTTGCAGCCATTCCCTCTAGACCTCCATCAACCAACCAAACTTTACTACGTCTGTCCGGTGGTCATCCCACCGCACCCGAACCGTCCATGGCTCGAATTCCATTTGTATCAAGCATGCAACAGCGTCAGCCGCTGTTTCGCATGATCAATAAGCTTACGATCCAAATCCGAAAGCGAACCAATAACGTCGGCAGCATCAACGGCATTCGCCGGTTCTCCCGCTCCGTCAACGCCACCTGCCGTTGCCCCACCATCGTTGGGTGACAACACATGAGGAGACGACCGATGGAACGATGCAACCGAACCATGCCGAAGCGTGAATCGGGCCTTTACCATTTCCGCGCCGGCACAGGTCCCGCTGCCACTGAATACGCTCTCTGTATCTGAAAGAGAGCGACAAGCAATGTCCAACTCAAGCAAGTTACCCGGTTTGACAAAGCTCTTGTATGTTACGTTCTTCGCGTTCGCTAGCAAGATCACACTGACACGGAAATCGAGGGAAACACGGACCAGCCATGCCGCCGCCTCGACCATCGCTTCCAACATGAACACCCCCGGCAAAACCGGAAACGTCGGGAAGTGGTCAGCTAAGTATTCCTCCGACAGCGAGACCGCTTTGACAGCCTTTACCCGCTTGCCGGCTTCAAGTTCTACGATGCGATCAATCAGCTCGAACTTCATGCTGACGGCGCCTCATTCCCTGACGCTCTCCCTCGCGTCCCGCTTCGGGTGACCTCGAGAGAGCGGCTTGCTTCCAGGTCCAGTATCACCGACGACACAAGATCGAATCAGCCACACCATGTCTTCCACCGGATAGACATACCTGACGGACCTGCGTTAGCAAATCGGCGAATTGTATCGATTTCTACCAGTCAAAATGGCTCGAAAGACCACCTCGAAGCGGCTTCTTACGCTTCTTGGGCACATGCGGCGTGTCTGCCTGCGGTGCGGCATCTTCCTTGATCTCGTCCATCTGACTCACCTGTCGAATAGACAACGAAATGCGACGGTTCTCACTATCGACCCCGAGAACACGGGTTTCTATTTCATCTCCGACAGAGACGACGTCGCCACATGCCCGCACACGCTTCTCAGACAACTCCGAGATGTGAATCAGACCCTCGACACCCGTGACCAATTCCACAAACACACCGAAATCGGCCAAACGAGTGACCTTGCCCTTGATGATCGACTTCTCCTCGAAGGAAGAAAGCACATTCTCCCAGGGGTCAGCCTGAGCTTGCTTCATACTCAGGGCAATTCGCCGCCTCTTCGGCTCTACACGCATGACCGCGCAATCGACCATGTCACCAACCGTGACGGCGTCGCTGGCCTTGCGAACACGCGACCAGCCCATTTCGCTGATCGGTATCAGAGCCTCAATGCCGGTCTCAAGCTCCGCGAAGGCGCCAAAATCTGCCAGCCGAACAACGCGTGCTTTGACCCGAGCCCCTTCCTGATAGCGGTCGCCGACACCTTCCCATGGATCGGGCAGCGCCTGCTTGAGACCGAGGGAAATGCGATTGCGCTCGAGATCAATCTTCAGAACGCGAACCTCAACCTCGTCCCCTTGCTTCACGATGTCAGCCACGTTGTCGACCATGCTGTAGCTCAGGTCACGCTTGTGAACCAGACCATCAACGCCACCAAGATCGACAAATGCACCAAAGTCCGTCAAGTTACCCACAACACCCTTGCGAACCTGCCCCACTTCCAGACTCTCAAGCACGCCTTGCCGCTTCTCAACACGCTCTCGCTCTAGCACTTTGCGACGGCTGACGAGGAGGTTCTTCGCACGGCGATCAATTTCCATCACGTCAACGCGAACCTGCGCGTTGAGCAGAACAGAGATGTCTTTCATCGGGGACAAATCAGCTTGCGACGCAGGCATGAAGCCGCGCAACCCGTTCAAACTGACCTCCAGCCCGCCTTTGATCAATCCCGTCACACGGCCTTCCAAGGTGCTGCCGATTTCTACAGTATCCCACGAGGCCTTCTGCACCGCTCCCTTGATGTGGGCGTTTGCCAGACCGGAACCGTCATCGACACGGTCGATGATGGCTTCGATACTGTCACCAACCGCCGGAACGTCGTTGAACTGCGATGCCGGGATAACAGCCTGGGATTTCCCACCGAATTCGATAAAGACGTCATCCCCCGATACACCGGACACGCGGCCTGTGACCGTCGCCCCTCGAACCAGGTCACCGGCCCCTGACGCAACAGCCCCGGCTGCAGAAGCGGCCAGACCACCGCTGAGTTCTGCCAGGTCTGACGCATCCATTCCTTCCATGGCGCGCTGAACCTCTTGATCGATAGCCGTCATTTCAGATTCGGTGGAAGCCATTGGCGCAGGGTTTGCGTCGGCTTCTGCCAACACGTCCATCGGTGTCGCGGGAGTCCCGGAAGCGGGAATGCCAGGCGGCGTTGAGCCCACCCCACCCGACTCCTGCGAAGAACCGGTACCGGAATCGGCAACGGTTGGCTCAGGAACGTGGTTCGGAGCCGGCGAAGCATCGCCATGTTGGTTTGCCGTGGATTCGGATGAACCCCCAGCCGGTGTTGGATCAACAGGGGGCAGATTCCCCGTACCTTCGGTGTTCGGCGAGTCAGTCATAATAACAGTCAAACCTTACGATTATCGGGCCGTCAAGTCGACCACCGACGAAACGTGACCCGAATAAGAGATGCAATCCAGATTCTGCGACAGCCCGTGCACGACATAGAGGACCGTACACGAGATAGACGGATACGAGCTATAAACAGCCCCAGACGCCCATCAGCCCCATACGCCAGTCGGCCCCATAGGCCAGTCGGACTCGTCTAAGAAACAGGCAGCGATAACATTTGTGACAGAACCCGATGTGCCCCGCATTCGCCAGCACGCCGGGTAGGGTCAACTTCGCGCCCGGATTCCCGAGGAATCTCTCTTCTTAATGCTGCTATCGCCGAAAGTCAAGCCTGCACCACGTCTGCCCATGCACCAGTCTCGGTAAGAAGCATTCCGCGCACATATCATCGCCAGGATTGTCCGATAATGGGCAAGCAAGGTGGATCGGCAGGGGTCAATTTTACCTTGACATATCTGGGATTCCAGGCTTAATATGGTCGATTCGGAGAGGCTGCGCTCCCCTGCGCACAATCTGCAGGGTTGTCCACCAGGATAGGGAACCTTCGTATTGCATTGGTTTCCCGGCGCTTGGGCTTTCCGCGTGACATAACCATGTTGGGGCTCGTGAAGAAATGGAGAAGGAAGAAGCACACCATTTCGCACGCGGGTTAATGGGCATAGCGGTCAAGTGACCTGGTTTCGATCGTTGTTGAGCGGACTGTTGTTGAGTGGACGGTTGTTGAGAGGAAGACTGTTCCACGCCTGAAGACCGGAATCGACCGGGAGCGGGAATCAACGAGCGTCAATCAACAGACGTAAATCAATCGACAATCAATTGACCAGGTCGGATGAATTTGGAGAGGGAAGGGAACAGATGCAAAAGCAGCACCTTTGGGCTGTAGCCGCAGTATTGTCGGCCTGCTGTCAGGCTTGGGCGGTCACGCCAATCACTATCGATTTTTCGGTGGAAGATGATGGCGTAACGCCGCTCGTCAACGGTCAAGACATCAGCACGCCGCCAGAGTTCGGTGTCTATTTCAATGTTTCTTCGACGGGCAATAACCTCGGACCGGCTATCTTCGATACCGATCCCAGTGGCCCGAACGGAAGCGGACCTGACCCTGACCTGCTCGTTGATGCCGGCAACTGCATCATGCTGCAGAGCAACTCTTCACCCACGCAAACCACCAGCGGCATCTTTGACACACCGAATGACTCGGCCGCAGGCGGAACGCTGACCTTCGATTTTGCCGCTGCCGGCGCGAATGTCCGGGTCGTCAGCATGGACGCGTTGGACCGTGATGGAAACGGTCGCGCCATCATGACACTGACGGACGGCAACGGCGCTCAGCGTGTTGTCGACATTCCGAACCAGTTCACCGGCGAAGCGCCCGGTGACCCGGGAATCGCCACCATTGATCTCGAAACGGGCAGCCCGACGGAATCCCCCAACATTCCGGGCCTCTTCACGACCGTTAACACCGACCCGGGATTCAACATTGACGATGTGGCTTCTCTGGTTGTGACATTCATCGGGTCCGGTGGTGTCAGCAACCTGACCTTCATCCCGCCGTGTGTCGTTGATGCCGATTGTGATGACGGCGTATTCTGTAATGGTGCGGAAGCCTGTGTAAGCGGCGTTTGCCAGAACGGCACGGCTCCGGATTGCGACGACAGCATCGATTGCACCGTTGACAGTTGCGACACCAACACCGACAGCTGCCAGAATTCACCGCTTGATGACCTTTGCGACAACAACCTCTTCTGCGACGGCGTTGAAGTCTGTGACCCGAACAACGGCTGCCAGGCTGGACCGGCACCGGACTGCAACGACAGCGTGGGTTGCACCGTCGACAGCTGCAACGAAGACACGGATTCCTGCGACAATCTGCCAAGTGATGCGGCCTGTGACGACGGCGCATTCTGTAATGGTGTCGAAACATGCGACCCGAACAACGATTGTCAGGCAGGTAGTGCACCAAACTGCGATGATAGCGTCGGCTGTACGGTCGATAGCTGCAACGAAGATACCGACTCCTGCGACAACATGCCGAATGATGCCGCGTGTGACGATGGCGCATTCTGTAACGGTGTCGAAGTCTGTGATCCTGACAACGACTGTCAGGCCGGCACTCCGCCGAACTGTGACGACAGCGTCGATTGCACCATTGACACGTGCAACGAAACGACGGACTCGTGCAACAACTCGCCCAGCGATGCAGCTTGCGATGACGGGCTCTTCTGCAATGGCGTTGAAACCTGTGACCCGAACAACGATTGCCAGGCCGGCACCCCGCCGAACTGCGATGACGGTGTCGGCTGCACCATGGACAGTTGCAACGAAGACACCGATTCGTGCGACAACATGCCGGTTGACGCCCTGTGTGACAACGGTCAGGGTTGCGACGGCTTGGAAACCTGTGATCCCAACAACGATTGCCAGCCGGGTACGCCGCCGAATTGTGATGACGGCATCGCCTGCACCATCGATTCATGCGACCCGGACACCGGCGAGTGCATCAATGTGCCGGATGACAGCCTTTGCAACGATGGTCTTTTCTGTAACGGCGTAGAAACCTGCAGCCCGGTCAATGGATGTGAAGCCGGCACGCCGCCGATTTGCGACGACGGTGTCAGCTGCACCATGGACAGCTGCAACGAAGATACCGATTCATGCGACAACATGCCGAATGACGGTCTTTGCAACGACGGCGCGTTCTGCAACGGCGTCGAAACCTGTGATCCAACCAATGACTGCCAGGCCGGCACGGCTCCAGACTGCAACGACAATGTCGACTGCACGACGGATGCCTGTGACGAGAACGCAGACACCTGCACGAACACGCCTTCAAATGCCGCCTGCGATGACAACGTAAGCTGCACCGTCGACGTCTGCGATCCAATCACGGGTTGCTCGAACTCGCCGGATGACAGCCTTTGCAACGATGGCGATTTCTGCAACGGCGTCGAAACCTGCGACCCGAACAATGATTGCCAGGCCGGCTCCGCACCAGATTGTGATGATGGCATCGCATGCACGGAAGATTCGTGCGACGAGGCCAATGACACATGCACGAGCACGCCGGTCAACGCACTCTGCGATGACGGCGTTGATTGCACCGTTGATGAATGTGTAGCTGGTCTGGGTTGTCAGAACACACCCGACGACAGCTTCTGCGCCAACGGCCTGTTCTGCGACGGGAATGAAGTTTGCGATCCGGTCAACGATTGCCAGGACGGCACGGCACCATGCAACGAACCACTTCGATGCGATGAAGACGCCGACGAATGCGTTGATTGCCTGACCGACGGCCAATGCGATGACGGAAACTTCTGCAACGGTATTGAAATCTGCATCGGCAGCCGTTGCATTCCGGGAACACCGCCAAATTGTGACGATGGTATCGCCTGCACCGTCGACTCCTGTAATGAAGACACGGATTCGTGTGATAACACGCCGGACGACAGCTTCTGCTCCAACAGCCTGTTCTGCGATGGTGCTGAAGTTTGCGATCCGAACAATGGATGTATTGCCGGAGCTGCACCGAATTGCGACGACGGCGTGAGCTGCACCGTCGACATTTGCAACGAGGACTCAGATTCGTGCGATAACACACCGGACGACAGCGTTTGCTCGAACGGCCTGTTCTGTGACGGCGCCGAAGTCTGCGATCCCAACAGTGATTGCCAGCCAGGCACGCCGCCGAATTGCAACGACGGCGTAAGCTGCACCGTCGATGCCTGCAACGAGGACACCGATTCGTGCGACAACACGCCGGATGACAGCGTTTGCTCGAACGGCAACTTCTGTGACGGTGTTGAAGTCTGCGATCCGAACAATGATTGCCAGCCAGGTATGGCAGTCAATTGCGACGATGGCGTCAGCTGTACCATCGACGTTTGCAACGAGAATACGGATTCTTGCGACAACACGCCGGATGACAGCGTCTGTAGCGATGGCCTGCAGTGCAACGGAATCGAAATCTGTGACCCGTCAAATGATTGCCAGGCGGGAACCCCGCCGAATTGCGACGACGGTATCGCATGTACCATCGACGTCTGTGACGAAGCCGGTGGCTGTACGAACACGCCGGACGACAGCCTCTGCGACAATGGCAATTTCTGTGACGGTGCGGAAGTCTGCGACCCGGTTAACGGTTGTAAGGGCGCCATGCCGGTCAACTGCGATGACGGCGTTGCGTGTACTGTCGACGTCTGCAACGAAGACAGCGATTCCTGCGATAACCTGCCGGATGACAGCATCTGCTCGAACGGCAACTTCTGCGACGGCGCTGAAGTTTGCGATCCGACCAATGATTGCCAGCCGGGCTCACCAGTGAACTGCAGTGACGGCGTCGACTGCACTGTTGATGTCTGCGACGAAGATGCAGACCAGTGCTCAAACACACCGGATAACAGCTTGTGCGACAACGGCTCGTTCTGTGATGGTGTGGAAGTCTGCGACCCGACGCTCGACTGTCAGCCGGGTGGCGGTGATCCATGCGACGACAGTGTCGGTTGTACCGTGGACGCTTGCGATGAAGCAACGGACATGTGCAACAACACGCCGAATGACGCACTATGCGACGATGGCGAATTCTGCAACGGCGTTGAAACGTGTGATCCGACCGGTGACTGCCAGGCGGGTGATGCACCGATTTGCGACGACGGTAACGCCTGCACAACCGATGTGTGTAGCGACATCACGGATCAATGTGTAAGCACGCCGAACAACGCGGCCTGCAATGACAACGATCCATGCACGCTCGACATCTGCACCGAGAACGGATGCATGAACAGCCAGATCTGCGGTGCATGCTGCTTCCCGGACAACACCTGCAACGATCAGGTCACCCTGAGCGAGTGTGCGGCTACCGCAAACACCAGCTTCGAGGGAATTGGCTCTGAGTGTGCCGGTGACAGCAACAACAACGGCCTCGATGACAACTGCGAACCGGGCGAGCAGGTTCCCACGGTCTCCGAATGGGGCCTCGTGATCCTGGCATTGCTGCTCGGCACGATGGGCAAGTTGTATTTCGGACGTCGCGAAGCGGACTTTGCATAAAGTCAGACAGTCCGGCCCGTTCCGGAGTCTGTGAAAATTGATACAATATCGGCCCGGCGGGAATACCGTCGGGCCTTTCTTTTAGACTGGTAACGTGCACAGGGATCGACGATAATCCCCGTAACCCTAAGTGGGCAAAACACTTGTAAGTCCGGAAAAACGAAGTGGCGAAGAAACCCAAGAAACCAGACCAATCCCAGCCCGGCAACGGTGACGCCACCCCACCATCGGGTGAGGGCAAGGTGCGTCGGAGACGACGGGCACCGAAGTCATGGTCGCAAACTCACGGCCGTGACATCAAGTTCCTTGGGATTTTCCTCGGTTTGGTGGGGCTCTATTTCGCAGCGACAACCACATCATTCATGAATGATCAGTTCTTTCCGTGGTATCTTCGCTTGAACGCAGAAGCATCAGGGCTGTTGTTGAACGCCATGGGCTACGACGATGTTTCCGTGCGAGACCAATCGCTGATCGGCGCTTTCCGTATGCAGATTGCCCGCGGATGTGACGGCATGGACCCGTCCGCACTCTTTATCGCTGCGGTCCTGGCCTCACCTGTGGCTTTCCGTCGAAAGCTGCCGGCCTTGTTGATCGGAACAGGACTCTTGCTCGTCCTTAATGTGTTGC
>JBMYUM010000003.1:0-35286 GCA_049605375.1 Phycisphaerae bacterium
TTGAGCTCGAGGCGGAGGAGGACGCAGCGGGAGATGTCGTCGACGATGAGGAGGAAGGTGGCACACTCGAGGCTGAGGCGTCGCTCATTGCGGCGGATGGCGTGCGTGCACCAAGTTCCTTCTTCGCTCAGAAGCACTTCCGTACGGCGTGGATCATGCTGCACCGCCCCAACCAGGAACCGACGCCGCAGCAGCTGCAGCGTGTGGTCGACATTCTCAACATCTGGAACCAGCGTTACATCGACAGCGTGCTTGGTCGGGGAACCATGAGCAATGTCCTCACTCCGGTGATTCAGCCCGGCGCCTGCGACACGGTTTACGAGGTTCGCATGGAAACCTCGACGCCCCCTGACACGCTGGTCTGCGAGAATCTCCTGCAACCACAGTGTGATCCGGGCGACCTCGAGTCTGATCAAACGTATTACTGGCAGGTATCGGCAACCCGGGAGGACGTGAAAACGGATGGTCCGATCTGGTCGTTCAACACATTCTGCACGTTGACCGGGCACAGCCCGGATGTCTGCACGATCGACGCCCGCCAGCCGCACACGCTTGGCGATGCCAGCGCACGTGAAGGCTTGCAGACGGTGTCGTTCGAGTTCGACTGCGAAACACCGGACGTGGTTGTCGAAGACTTTGCCGTCACGTCGGCATCGCCGATTCAACCCGGGATTTCCGGCCTCTTCTTCAATGATGGCGTAGCAACAATCGAATTGAGTGAGCCTGTCGGACCAGGCGAGTGGACATGTGTCACCTACATTCCGGAAGAGATGTCGGTCTGTATCGGGGCACTGCCCGGCGATGTGGACGCTTCGGCGATCGTGAACAGCCAGGACATTCGCAGCCTTGTCCTGTCGCTGGACGGCGCGGCGAGCTTCCCTGAATTCACCACCGACCTGGACCGCGATGGCGTCCAGGGCCCGGAAGACCTGCTTCGTCTCATTGATGTTATCAACGGCGGTGGGGAATTCGATTCCTGGTATGGCGAGTCGCTCGGTGTCTGCCCAGCGTTACCCTGACAGCCCCGTTCACCATTAATCATGACCGATCGTAAGGCGGTGCAGCTCGACTGAGTTTGCGCCGCCTGTTCGTTTTTGAAACGACATCGACCGTCGATGAGAGAGCGTCGCAGCGACGGCGTTACCGCCCACGCGGCGTGTACGGTGTTTGACACCGGATCCCCCATCCCTATACTGCGAGGTCCGTTGCTCGAGGTAAGAAGCGCGGCTCATATCGACCTAATCCAATGCGATGGTCGGTCCAGGTCATTCCAGGGATGGTAAAGCCTAAGACCACTCAGTTCGTTCTTTTCCTGGCTTTGCCGGTCATAGCCTTGATGTCTGCGCCCATTTTCGCGCAAGGCCCCTTCCCCATCGCGGAACCTGCGGAAGATCCACTGACACCAAGCGGAATCACCGAACTCGACATCTCTCTGGACGGCGAGTTCGCCTATTTGTTTGACCTCGAGGATGGTACGAAAGTCGCTCATTTCCTTGGTGGGTTCCAATTACGACAAGGTGAAGGACCCGTTTACGAGCTCGGCGCCAAAGAGGCCGTGGTGTGGATTTCCGAAGGCTTGTACGAGGGCACGGTGTACCGCCATCTCGACATTCTGCTCTGGCGCGACGCCACTATTTCAGAGCCCGGTGGCACGACGACCGAAGGGCCTGCTTTGTTTGTGACGCTCAACAGCGCAGGGGACTTGGCCTTGAATGCCGATCAACTGGCCTTCGAGTCGTCCGAAGAGAGCAAGGTGTATCGGAACGGCAACAAGCTTCGCATGGCATTGGCTGATGCCGATGTCCTCATCGACAACGTTGATTCGCCGTTGCAGGTGCTTGATACGACAGGACTGACGCTGCAGCGTCCTCGTCCGAAGATCAAGCCTCCCGTGGTGTTTCAGGCGCCTGGTGAACTGCAAACCGTGTCGGTGGATGGTCGAGATGTGATCACCGTTGTCGGTGGTGCTTATCTGTCTCGTGGCGACCCGCGTGCCGATCGATTCCTGGAAATTCGGGCCGAATCCGTCGCCGTCTACTTACCGCAACGGGATCAGAATAAAGAGGACACGGACAGAAACGCCAGGTCCCCCCGTCGCGACCGACAGATGATGGCGGGTTCCTTCGGGCAGCAGGAAGTCGAGGGCGTCTACCTTGAGGGTGACGTGCGTATGCAGCAGGGTCCGGTTTCGGTCCGTGCCGATCGCGTCTACTACGACTTCAACCTGGAACGTGCCTTGATCGTGGATACGGTCATGTACAGCTCCATCCAGGGCCGGAACGTGCCGCTTTACGTGCGTGCTTCCGAGGTTCGTCAGTTGTCGCCGGAAGAGTTTATCGCCAACGACGCGATGGTCAGCACGAGTGAGTTTCACACGCCTCATTACCACCTCGGTGCCAAGGAAGTCTATCTGATCAACCAGACACCGCTGGAGCCGACGGGCGAGCGATCATCGATTCAGGCGGGCGCTTTCGAGATCAAGGAAGCGACGCTCAATATCAACAACACGCCGTTTTTCTGGATCCCCTACTCAAAGGGCAAGATCGACAACAGTGAGTCGGCCTTGCGACGCCTTCGCGTCGGCTACAGTGATGATTTCGGGGCCGAACTCGAATCATCATGGGAGTTGTTTACAAGTCTTGGCCTTGAGACGCCCGAAGGCTTTGATGGGCTTCTTCGTCGTGATGCGTATACGGAGCGCGGTGTCGGTCTTGGCGCGGATGTCTTTTATGAACGCGACGACTATTTCGGCCAACTTCGAAGCTACATCATGTACGACGGCGGCGAAGACAATCTAGGCCGACAGCGCCGCGAGCAGGATTACAGCGGGATTCGCGGGCGTCTGCTGCTTCGTCATCGGCAATACCTGGAAGACGACTGGCAGATCTCTCTCGAGCTTTCCTACCTTTCCGATGTCCAGTTCCTGGAAGAGTTCTTTGAGCGAGAATTCGACAACGACAAGGAACAGGAAACACTGGTCTACCTGAAGAAACAACGTGACAACTGGGCTTTTACCATTGGCGCCCAAACACGCATTCTCGATTTCACCACGCAGACGGAACGTTTCCCGGATATGGGTCTTTTCCTTGTCGGCGAACCGCTGGGTGACGTAGCCACGCTTTACAGCGAGAACCGTGCAGGCCTGGTCCGCTATCGCTTTGCCGAGCAGGACCTGTTCCAATCGCTCCGCCTTGGGTCGGGCGACAGTTCGGGAACGGTATTGCGGGTCGACACAAGACAGGAAATCGATACCCCAATCGATCTTGGCGACCTCCGCATCGTCCCCTTCGCCTCGGTCCGTGGAACGGCATACGACGATACACCTGAAGATGGTGCCGTTCAGCGTGTTTTTGGTACAGCCGGTATCCGCGGCAGCACGTATGCCTGGAAGCAATATCCCGATGCCGCCTCTGAGCTGTGGGACATTGATGGGATGCGGCACATCATCAAGACGGACTTCACCGGTTGGGTTGCCGGGACCAACTATGATGCACAGTCCTTGCATCCTTTTGACTCAACCGTTGGTGGCGAGGTGGTTGAGAGCATCGACGGAACGAGCGGTTTTGAACTCGGTATCCGTCAACGGTGGCAGACCAAGCGAGGCCAGGGTGAGAATCGGCGCGTTGTCGATTTCCTGACGCTCGATATCGAAGCCGGCTTCTTTGATGACGCGACGAACCGGCGATTTACCAACGGCTTCGCGAGCTTCAGCCGTCCCGAGAACAGCATCGCTCGAAATTACGTTAACACATCGAGTGTCTGGCGTATCAACGACCGGACCGCCCTGCTCCACGAGATGAACTTCGATATCAATGATGCCGAGATTGATCTTCTGAATGTCTCGATCGCGGTCGAGCGGACTCCCCGTTTCAGCTATCTTCTGGGCTACCGCTACATTGGCGAAACAAACTCGAACCTGCTGGCGTTCGATTTGAACTACAAGCTCAGCGAAAAGCACTCAATCGCGCTGCGTGAGCTGTTTGATCTCAGTACCGGACGAACGCTTGACTTCACGGTCGGCTTTGTTCGCAAGTTCCCCCGCTGGTACGGCGCGATTTCATTTGAGCTTGACGATACAGAAGATGACTTCGGTGTGTCATTCAGTATCTGGCCGGAAGGTCTACCGAATGTCACGCTGGGTTCACGTCGATTCACCGGTCTGGCCACAAGCACCCGAATTCAAAACTGACCCGGGTCTGTTGTGGTCATAACGCGATGACCATCCAGCCGTTGCATAATGCAAGGTCGTAACGACAGGCAAATCTTGCGCCATTTGCCGTTTGCCTGAAACGTTGCGATCGATTCCCGTGCGTGAAACTCACAGGCTGCTGCATCTTTCTCCAAACTTGCACCAATCCCGATCAATTCGCACATCATTGGGTTTTCTGTGCTGGTATCGGCGGTTATGATGCGCAACCTCAAATAGCGCGGTTGAAACGGGCGGCTTGGCAAACGCCCCGTTGCACTTGATTGGTGGCTTCAATTTGAACACTTCGCATTCCAGGCTCAACCTGACCATGGCGTGCTGCGCAGCGATGCCTGTGCTGATGCATGCAGCGCTTGCATTTGCGCAGGCTTCCGATGGACAAGCAATCGGACGGGTGACGTTTGTCGGGCTCGAACGCATCAATCCAGCCTACGTCCGCGACATCGTCGGCATACGCGATGGTGACACGGTCACGACACAAACACTCGAGGGCGCGAAGTCGAGACTGCTACGCACCGGCAGGTTCCTTTCGGTTGACTATGCGATTTCCGGTGACGATGCCGAATTGATCTTCACGTTGGCGGAACGCCGGTTGATTCGTGCGATTCGATTCGAGGGGCATACGCGCTTCAGTAGCGACAGATTGCGGGAATCCGTGGGCCTGCAGGTGGATGACAACCTCGACTGGTTTGCGATTCGCGGCGGCGCAGAGTCAATTCGCCTGCTGTATCAGGAATCGGGTTACAGCGAAGCCGTGGTCTCCTTTGACCGTGAGCTGCTGGAGCAAACCGGCGAGCTTGTGTACCGCGTAGAGGAAGGCGTTCGTGTCCGCATCAAGAAGATCCGGTTTGAAGGCAATGAGCGATTTGACGAGCGCGAGCTGAAGCTGCAGATCGTCTCCCGCGAGGCTTTCGGGCTGCTGTTCCCTGGCGATTTCGACGAAGACCGCGCCGCAGCAGACGCGACCAGCATCCAGGCGTTCTATCGCGATCTCGGGTACCTCGACGCCCGCGCCGGCTTCCGACGCGAAATCAGTGACAACGGGGAAGACCTGACGCTGACGTTCACCATCTCTGAGGGTGTGCTCTACCGCGTGGAAGACATCACCATCGAAGGCAACGAGGTCATTTTGACGGAAGAGTTGCTGGAGACGATCAGCACGCGCGTGGACGAACCGGTTCGACGCCCGTTCCTGGATGAAGACGTCAAGACGATCCGAAACAAGTACTGGGAACTCGGCTACATCTACGTCAACGTGCGTTCGGAGCGCGTTTTCTCCGATCAGCCGGAGTTCGCGCGAATACGATTCACCATCGACGAAGGTCGTCAATACAAGGTCGGCCGGGTACTGGTGCGCGGCAACACACGGACGCGCGACAAGGTCATTCGTCGTGCACTGAATCTCTATCCACCGGATGATCTGTTTGATCTCAACCAGGCGAAGGAAGCCGAGAACAAGCTGCGCCAAACACAGATCTTCGAATCCGCAACGGTTTATCCGATCGGGGATGATCCCGAACGCCGCGACGTCGTGATGGACGTTCGCGAAACCGAACGCAACGGCGACCTCATTTTCGGTCTCGGTGTCACCAGTAACAGTGGGCTGGTGGGTACGCTGAATGTGGATTTCAAGAACTTCGACCTGTCCGACACGCCGCGTTCATGGTCGGAGTTATGGAAGATGCGTGCATTCTTTGGTGGCGGACAGCGACTTCGTTTGGAGCTGCAACCCGGTACCGAAGTGAACCGGTTCCGCATCGACTTCACTGAGCCATTCTTCATGGACCAGCCCTTGCGATTTGATATGAGTGCCTACCTCTTCGATCGCAGACGAGACGGATACAACGAAGGTCGACTGGGTCTGACAACGGCCATCGGAAAGCGGTTTGAAAAGGGACCGTTGTTCGGTTGGAGCGGCGAGTTGGCCGTTCGTTTTGAAAACGCACAGGTTGACGATATTGACCTCTTCACCTCCAACGAAGTACGTGAGGACGAAGGAAGCAACTACCTGTCGAGCCTGAAAGCAACGCTTGTCCGCGACCGCACCGACAGTTTCTTCCTTCCATCCGAAGGGGACCGGCTCCGCTTGAGCTACGAACAATTCGGGCTGTTGGGTGGCGCGTTTGACTTTGGCCGATTCTACGCTTCATACACCTGGTACAAGACGCTGCGTCGCGACAAGCTCGATCGAAAATCCGTCTTGCGCTTGAACGCCGAGGGCGGTTTCCTGGTCGGTGATGCTCCCGTGATTGAGCGCTTCTTTGCCGGTGGAACGGGTTCGATGCGCGGTTTCAACTTCCGCGGCATCGGTGAGCGTGACGGGCTGGACGACACCAACGTCGGTGGCGACTACCTTCTGCTGCTTGGCGCGGAGTATGCGTTCCCACTCTTTGGCGAGAACGTACGAGGACACGTCTTCCTGGATACGGGAACGGCCGGCCGCGGCGGTTATCGCGCAGCCGCCGGTGTGGGTGTGCGAATCGTGGTCGAATTGCTCGGCCCGCTGCCGCTCGAATTCAACATTGCGCTTCCGATCAGCAGCGAGGAACTTGATGACGAACAGGTCTTCAGCTTCCTGGTGGGTACGCTCTTCTAAGACGACGTTGTTCCTTCCATGTCCGCCTGCGCCGGCCGGGTAGACCGCCCGCCGGGCTCGGCTTGCCGTCAAATCCAAGCCAGCGTCACCGGGATTCGATTCAGACCTCGGCGCATAAGAAAAGGGAGCCCATTCGGCTCCCCCGCATAGAGAGTTTGTTGTTTGTGTCGTGTCGCGGTCAGGCTACTCCGGGTCGATGATCTGATCCGGATGGCGATGGCCGAGGCGGTAGCGAGAGGTTCGAAGGCGACGCGAGGGATCATACGGCGACGATCGACGGCGCGTCGAGGTGCGATGGATCCAGTGACGGTCTTCATCAATTTTCGAGCGATAGTTGTCGCCCATGCCCGGAGACTGATTGGGCTGACGACCTCCGCGATGGGACGACTTGGCGTCCGGTGCAGGGTTGTCAAACTTGTTCGAATCATCGACACGACCAGCATTCGAATTCGGCTTCGCTGCTTTGTTCGCAAAGTTGACGTCTTCGGTGTTGGTTGCTTTCGACTGTTCCTGCGAGAGGTACTGCTGAATGGTCTCGACGTCCCAGCACGTGTTGCCATCAGCCGCAAGACCGATGAGCGTCAGCAGGTTATCAAACTGCACCTGATTCAGAGGGATGTTTGTACCCTGGGGATCAAACGCATCACATTCTGATGATTTCTTTCGCTCCTTCGACTCCGTCACTGTCATGGACATGGTTTCGCGTCCACGAGGAACCGGTACTTCTTCCGGTACCGATCCGAAGTCAACTTCATGAAGAGCCTGATAGGTGGCCTGCTCCATTGGTGACATCGTCACAATGGTCCAGTCCATACCGGGAACATAATCCAGAGCCAGATCACTCATACTGACGTTCTGACGATAGGGACCGTAGAGCGTGGCGAGGTCGTTATCCAGGCATCGGATCTCGTCGCGCACCTGAACCAATCGTGCCTCGATCTGCTGACGCGTCATGGACGCCAGCGATTCGCGGAGTGAAATGGTCGGATTCTGCGCCACGGGTGTGTGAATGGAAGCGTAGCCACTCGTCATGTTCCGAACGCTCTTCGAAGGACGAGCCATTGTCTTTACGTACGTGTTTGACGGGCTGATGGCACGCATGGCAAGCGTCTGACGTGATGTCTGCATGATATCCGCGTGATCAATCAGATTGACCTGATCGACGACGGCAGCCCATGTCGAAGCGTCAGCCATGCTGCTCAGCTCGCTTGACGGCATCTCACCCGCCATCGCTGCTACATCGTCGAACGTGACACCACCAACGGCCCACGCCGTGCCTTGCTGAATATGCGGGAACTCCTCGTCGCCGCATCCATCAAGAAACTCAAAGCCTTCCACACCATACATCATGACTTCGTTTTCGATGACCGGTGCCTGCACGACCGAATCGGTCATATCAGTAGTGCCAGCAGCGTTTGTAGAAGGTGATGAGGTTACCGGCCGACTGGCCATCGTGGATCGGACTGGAGCGATTTTTTCCATCTGATTGATGAACGGGACGAAGAGACCATCGTCGGGTGATGCATCCGTCAGGAAGAGCTCGTGGCAGCGTGCCACCTCGTAGTCGAAGTCTGCGTAGGTTTCGTGCCAATCAGATGCGGAAGCCATCATCATTTCTGATGACGCGGAGTCGTTCATACCCATACGATTGCCGCGCTTACTCGTGGACGGCTTGGCCTTCATCGTATTCTGCTTCTGTGCGAAGGAACGCAGTGCACTGGTAGGCCAATTCATGTCCGTCGCAACGCCTTCGTTTGGCATCATGACGCCACGGCTGGCTTCACGAAGATTTTCGTCCTCGCACCATTCGATGTCATAGCTCATGCACGCCTGGAGTGCCGCTTCATCTTCAGGGCAGCTGTTCTGCACTGCGACGTTCCGGTTCCGGCGATTGTTAACCGGCGACACTCCGCCACGATTGCGTTGGCTTACCTTGTTCTTGCCTGGCGTTGCGGTGGAAGATGACGTGGTCTGGTTATTCTGTTGGCCACGGTCTTCAACCATGTTGGAGCGTGACTGGGCGTTGTTGTTGAAGTCTTCGTCGTCACCTTCGCTGGCGATCTGCTCTTCCGATTCAACCGGTGGAGCAAGGAAAGGCTGCAGGGAAACCAGCTGGTCTTCGGCTGCCACGAATTGCGGATTGACGCGCAGAACATCGCGAAACGCCTGCGCGGCTTCTTCGTAACGCTGCTGGCCGCGATACATCAGTCCCAGGTTATACTTGGCATCGGCCTTGGGCAGCACCGTACGAAAACTCTCGTAGGCTTCTTCAAATCGACCAAGCTTTGACAGGCACATGCCAAGGTTGACATGGGCACGAGCAAAGTAGGGCTGAATCTTGGTCGCCTTGACCAGGTGTTGCTTGGCTTCGGCCCAACGACCGTTACGCATCATGAGGTAACCGAGGTTGTTTCTGGCGAGCGCATCTGTCGGACAGAGGCTGACGGCCTTGGTCATCGATTCGATCGCGTCGTTGTTGCGACCGATCTGAGCGTAGAGGATGCCAAGCGCCTGATAGGCTTCACCGTACGTGTGATTAACGGCGATCGCCTTCTGGTACTGGACAATGGCATCGTCGATCATGCCTTTCGCTTCCAGAAGCTGGCCGGCAGCGAAATGTGTCTTGGGCAGGATCTTCGGTTCGGTCAGGGATCGGTTGCCCTGTTCACTGGGCGTCGGCAACTCATAGCCCTCCTTCCATTGCGGTGACTGAATGGAGGACGCGGTCTTCTGATTGTTCTGCGCACACCCAGCGATCACGGCAATCACCGATGCCGACAGCAAGGTTTTTGTCAGTTGCTTACCCATGAACTTCACTCCCACTCAATTAGTTGCTCGGCGACGATCCTTGCTGCCCGGCAGAACCGGCAGCGGCACCAGTCTGTGCCTGCGGATTGACCGTTCCCTTGAGATCAATTTGGATGGCCTTATTGGCCGAGGTTCCCCGTCCACCTGAGATCATGCGCGATACATCGACACGGCTCATGTCACATTCGGAGAGGTTCAAGTATTCGCGAACGTGTTCGATACGCTGTGCCACAAGTGTTTCATCCACCTGATGCGTTTCGTAGCGAACCGTTCCACCGTACGTCTGCAGGTACTCGACCATTCGATCGAGTCGTGCCATACCCGTGCCACTCAATTCCGTTGTGTGTGGGACGAAGTGAATGTCGTTCACGGTCATATCGTGAAGCATGGCATTGTCTGACATCTGGCAGAACATGGATGGATAGTGTTCCTTCATTTCATCCATATGTGCATTCTGAATCTGATGAGGCGTCGTTGGGCCGTTACACCCTACGACGAAAACCAGTCCAGCTACCGTCGCTACTGCGCCGTTCATTCGAGATCCTGCTTGCATGACTAATCAGCTCCTGTGGGCAAAATCCTGCCGGAATCACACGCGTTCGTTTCACATGACGTCGCGCAAAAACTCCGGTCTCTACTGCACCGTCTGATGTCCTATCGAGCAGTTCTCCCGGCAACATTCGCTATTTATCGGTCTGGATCGTCACATGTGACACGTTTTTCGGGGCGCGCCGGCGTGCGGTTTTTGCGCGGGCGTTTCAACGACGAACACCGATTTTGACGACCCCCATCAGCAGTACAGATACGCCGTTCCGCATGAACGTCGTATCAGCATTGAAAAACCGATGCGGCCGATCGCGCCGCCTGGTAGCGCGTCCTCCGATCGACATTCTCAACCCTGTGAGCGAGGATCTGGCGGCAACGGGAACGCAGTCGGCAAGCGCGACCCGCAACCGATCAGGTACCGCAAAAAAGTTTTTGAAAAGTTTTCCGCCGCGGCATTCTCCGGGCGCAATCCATGGCTCAAAATGCGTGAATGTACGTATGGGAAGAGGGCGATGCCTCATCGCCACCGACCATCAAGATGAGTCAACCGCAGTGCCGTGATCGTGTCGCCGCAGCGGCGATCCCCAATGGGATTCAAACCCGTCGAGGTTCAAGAGGATAATTGACCATGGGCAATCAAGACCCCGAACAGTTTGCGTCCCTCGCCAGGACGATTCATGATCGTGAATGCGTGATCGATACTCATTGCGACACCACGCAACGCATGATGGACCCGGCTTGGGATTTCTCGGCCCGGCACGACGATGGCCACGTGGACATACCTCGACTTCGCGAAGGCGGCATCGACGCCGTCTTCATGGCGATTTTCACCGCCGGCCCGCTACCGCCCGGTGAAGGCACCGTCATCGCTAGAGATCAGTTGGACGTGCTTCGGTCGCTGCCGGATCGCTACCCCGATGACATCATGCTCGCAGGAACATCACGTGACATCCTGACGGCACGCGAGATCGGCAAGATTGCAATCATTCCGGCTATCGAAGGTGGGTATCTGATCGATGGTTGCCTGGATACGCTTCAGGAATTCTACGACAAGGGTGTCAGATATATGACACTGACACACGGCTTTCATACGCAGTGGGCTGACTCTTCCGGTATTTTCGAACGACTCGAACCGCTGCATCACGGACTTTCAGATTTTGGTAAGGATGTTGTACGTGCCATGCAGTCGATGGGCATGATGGTGGACGTTTCGCATGTCAGCGACGAAACCGTTAAGGACGTGCTCAGCGTCGCCACCGCACCGATCATCGCCAGCCATTCCTGCTGCGACGCCGTCAATCCTCACCCGAGGAATCTCTCTGACGACTTGATGCATGCCATCGCCGAAACCGGCGGTGTGATACAGATCAATGCCTCCGCCGCCTTCCTCGACCCGGACTACCCCACCGTCGACCCCCACCAGGCACAGGCATGGTTGAAACAACTGGATCCGACGATGCGTCTTGATAAGCCGTGCGAAACGCCACTGTCACTGATGAGTCGCCACATCATGCATGCGCTGGAGACCGTCGGGCCGGACCATGTCGGTATCGGCAGCGACTTCGACGGGGTACTTCACGTTCCGGAAGGATTGGAAGATTGCACCCGGCTTCCCATGTTAACCGCCGACCTGCTCGCGCAAGGCGTGGCTGAATCGACCATGGCAAAAGTGCTGGGCACCAATGTGCTTCGCGCCATGGACGAATGCCGGCAGGCGGGAATCGCCGGATAGCGGAATGACGCAACGGCAGCCCTGGTGAAGGGTACGGTAAACCCTCCCGCCCTACGTTGGCGCGAATTGACCAGATTGGGGTGGCGATTTTTTCTACCCCCCTTTTTTCCGATGTGCATGACGCTACACTCCGGTCATGGATGTCATCGCTAGCCAAATCAAGAACAGCGACTCCGATTTCCGGGAGAACGCTGAGCATATGCAGGAGCAGGTGTCCCTCTTACGCGAACGACTCACGGTCGTTCAGCAAGGAGGAGGGGCGGCTGCCGTTGAGAAGCACACAGCCCGCGGGAAGCTGCTCGCACGTGACCGTATCGACAAACTTGTTGATCCGGAAAGTCCGTTCCTTGAGTTCAGCGCCCTGGCAGCCTGGGATGTATACAAGGGACAACCGGCGTCAGCCGGCGTGGTTACCGGCATCGGCCGCGTTCATGGTCGGGAGTGCGTGATCGTTGCCAATGACGCTACCGTGAAGGGCGGAAGTTACTATCCGCTGACGGTCAAGAAGCACCTTCGAGCTCAGGAGGTTGCACGGGAAAATCACCTTCCCTGCATCTACCTCGTCGATTCGGGCGGTGCGTTTCTCCCCATGCAGGATGAAGTCTTCCCAGACAAGGAACACTTCGGACGCATCTTCTTCAACCAGGCCACAATGTCGGCGATGGGCATTCCACAAATTGCCGTGGTGCTCGGTTCCTGCACAGCCGGCGGCGCGTACGTACCCGCCATGAGCGACGAGACCATCATCGTCAAAGAACAAGGTACCATCTTCCTCGGTGGCCCGCCGCTCGTGAAAGCAGCAACAGGGGAAGAGGTCACAGCCGAGGAGCTTGGCGGCGCCGACGTCCACTGTCGCGAATCCGGCGTGGCCGACCATTATGCCATCAACGACGAAGACGCATTGGCCATTGCGCGCAGCATCGTCAAGCACCTGAACCGCCGGCCTGTAACGAGCTTGGACACGGTTCCCGTCGAAGAACCCCTTTATGACATTCGCGACGTGTACGGCATTATCCCCAAAGACAGCCGCAAGACTTTTGACGTACGTGAGATCATCGCCCGCCTTGTGGATGGCAGCCGTTTTCACGAATTCAAAGCGTTATATGGAAAAACACTTGTCGCCGGTTTCGCCCATATCTGGGGCTACCCGGTTGGCATTCTGGCGAACAACGGCGTTCTTTTTGCAGAGAGCGCATCGAAAGCTGCACACTTTGTAGAGCTGTGCTCGCAGCGCGGAACCCCCCTTGTGTTCCTTCAGAATATCACCGGGTTCATGGTCGGGCGACAGTTCGAAGCCGGCGGCATCGCCAAAGACGGCGCCAAACTGGTCACCGCTGTTTCCTGCGTCAACGTTCCCAAATTCACCGTCATCGTCGGTGGTTCACACGGTGCCGGCAACTACGGCATGTGCGGCCGGGCCTACGAGCCGAGGTTCCTGTGGATGTGGCCCAACGCCCGCATCAGCGTCATGGGTGGCGATCAAGCCGCGAACGTCCTGCTGACCGTGAAAAAAGATCAGCTCGCAGCGAAGGGCGAACCCGCCATGTCTCCGGAAGAAGAGGCAGCCTTCAAGAAGCCGACGCTCGATAAGTACGAACTGGAAAGCAGTGCGTATTACAGCACGGCCCGCCTCTGGGATGACGGTATCATCGACCCAGCCGACACAAGAATGACACTGGCCCTTGGAATCGCTGCGTCGCTGAACGGTCCCTTCCCGCCCCGTCAGCAAAGCGTCTTCCGAATGTAGCCGGGCACGCGACGCGTCTCCCGTCAGTCGTCAAACGTACAGGAAAAAGCAACATGGCAGAATTTGTCAACATAACGGAATCGGATGCGGTCGCCACGGTGACGATCACGCGCGAATCGCTGCATAACGCCTTCAACGAAGTCGTGATTGACGAGTTGACCGCAGCCTTCCGAGACCTCAGCGAGAGTGAATCGGCACGAGTGGTCATTCTTGCGTCCGAAGGAAAGTCATTCAGCGCCGGCGCCGACATCCACTGGATGAAGCGAATGGTGGACTACAGCTACGATGAGAACATTCGCGACGCCAATACCATGGCCGATATGCTTCGCGCCATTCGAGAGTGCAGCAAGCCGACGATCGCACGCGTCCATGGCGCCACGTTCGGCGGAGGTGTCGGCCTGACCGCTGCGTGCGATGTCGCCGTTGCCGTTGAGTCCGCCGTTTTCTGTCTCAGCGAAACCAAACTGGGAATTGCGCCGGCCGTGATTTCGCCTTATGTCATGGAGAAAATCGGACCGGGCCCGATGCGCCGCTACGCACTGACGGCCGAGCGCTTTGACGCCAGAGAAGCATGCCGCCTCGGGCTTATCTCCGACTTCGTCGCAACCGCTGAAGAGCTTGATCCCTGGATCGCAAAGGTCAGCCACGAGATTCTCCAGGTCAGCCCCAACGCTGTCGCGGTGTGCAAACCACTGCTGAACGAAGTCGCCGGCCTTCACTGGGACAGGGTTCAAGAGATCACGACCGCAGGCATTGCGGGTCTTCGCGTATCGGAAGAGGGACAGGAAGGCCTGCATGCCTTCCTCGAAAAGCGGAAGCCGGCATGGTCACCGGAGGCACAGGCAAAAGCCTGAGCGCACACGTCGCATAACGGATGATCCCCATGTTCAAGAAAGTGCTTGTCGCTAACAGAGGTGAGATCGCCTGCCGCGTATTCCAGGCGCTGCAGGAAATGTCGATCACCGGTGTGGCGGTCTATTCTGATGTCGATCGGCAGTCGTTGCACGTTTCGCGCGCTGACGAAGCGTACCCACTGGGTGGTCAGACCGCGATTGAGTCTTACCTCAACATCGAACGGATTATCGAAGTCGCCCGAGAATGCGGCGCCGATGCCATTCACCCGGGTTACGGCTTCCTGTCCGAGAATGCCGCCTTCGCCCAAGCCTGCCAGGATGCCGGTATCACCTTCATTGGCCCGGAACCCCGCGTCATCAAAGCCATGGGTGACAAGATTGAAGCCAAGAGCATCATGCAGCAGGCCGGCGTCCCCACCGTCCCCGGATGGTCCGGTGATCACGGTGCATCGCTGGATGTCATTCGTAAGGCCGCCGATGAAATCGGCTACCCGCTCCTTGTCAAAGCGGCTGCCGGGGGTGGTGGTAAGGGCATGCGTGTCGTCGACCAGGCATCGGATCTGGATGCGTCGGTTGAGGCGGCAGGTCGTGAGGCAAAAGCCGCGTTCGGTGATGCGAGAATCTTCCTGGAGAAGTTCATTCGGAATCCTCGCCATATCGAGTTCCAAATCTTTGGCGACCAAAAGGGCAACGTTGTCCACCTGTTCGAACGCGAATGCTCCTTGCAACGGCGGCACCAGAAGATCATCGAAGAGGCACCGTCGCCGGTCGTCAGCCAGGAGCTGCGAGAAGAAATGGGTAACGCCGCCGTCCGTGCCGCGAAGGCCATTGGCTACACCAACGCCGGCACCGTCGAATTCATGCTGGATGCAGACGGCTCGTTCTACTTCCTCGAAGTCAACGCACGCCTGCAGGTCGAGCACCCCGTGACCGAACTGATCACGTCGCACGACCTTGTTCGCACGCAACTTCAGGTTGCCATGGGTTTGGCATTGCCCTTCAGCCAGGAAGATCTCACCATCGGTGGGCACGCCATTGAGTGTCGGATCTACGCTGAAGATCCGTGGAATCAGTATCTGCCATCAACCGGCACCCTTGCTCATTACGTTCCCCCCGCCGGAGCGCACGTTCGTGTCGACAGCGGGGTGACTGCGGGCAGTGAAGTGTCCGTTCATTTCGATCCCATGCTTGCCAAACTGATCGTGTGGGGCGAAGACCGGGAGGTCGCAACGCTGCGTCTGCAGTGGGCCCTGCAGCGATACGTCGTGCTGGGTGTGATCACCAATATTCAATTTCTGCAGTTTCTGGTCACACAAGATTTCTTTCGAACAGCCGAATTCCATACACAAATGCTGGATCACGATCCGCCCGCCAAGCCCGACGTCGTCCTGGATCAGAAAACGCTGGTTGCAGCGGCGGCTTCATCCCTGATGAAGTCCAACCGCCAGCCGGTCACAGGGACGGAATCCAGCTCGACCGTTTCGCCATGGCAGGAAAGCGGCTCCTGGAGGATCGCACGATGAGTCTATTGCGCCTGAAACATCAGGGGACCGACACGGCGTTGCAGCTGAAGCTGGAGCAGACCGATCGGGATCAAAATCGTGAATTCGTGCTCCACACGGAAGACACATCAGCAGAATTCGAGCTTGAAATCCTGGCCGAGGGGCATGGTCGCCTGCGTATGCACGGCCAGGTTATTCCGGTCTACGCACACTGGCAGAACAACAAGCTTCAGCTCTGGGTTGAAGGACAAATCTACAACTTTGAACGTGTCGATCCGTCGGCTCAACGTGCGACGGGTGGGGGCGGCAGCAGCGCGGCACAAGAGCACATCCTGGCACCGATGCCGGGCACGATCCTTCGTGTCGATGTGAAGGAAGGTGACCACTTCGAAGCCCATGCACCATTGGTCATCATGGAATCGATGAAGATGGAAACCACCCTTTCCGTACCGCACGACGGTAAAGTTCTTCAGGTTCTATGCGAAGCGGGTGAGATGGTCGAGATGGGTGCCACACTTGTGCGCGTTGCCGGCCACGACGAATCGGAAGACGATTAACGTCATCGACTCACAGAGAAAACAACCAGCATGAACGCGCAAGGATGAAAACCGTGTCACTTCCGAAAAGCGTGAACATTGTCGAGGTTGGCCCTCGTGACGGGCTTCAGAACGAGACACGTCCCATACCTCTGGACGAAAAGCTGGCCTTCGTTCATGCACTGGCCGACGCCGGGCTCAAACAGATCGAAGCAACCTCTTTCGTTCATCCCAAGGCTGTCCCGCAACTGGCGGACGCCCTGGAACTCGCGCAGCAACTTCCGAGCCGTGACGGCGTGACGTGGTCGGCCCTCGCCCCCAACGCCAAGGGTCTGGATCGCGCCATTGAAGCAGGTATCAAGCGAATCGCCGTCTTCACCGCTGCGTCAGAGACCTTCACTTCAAAAAACATCCGTATGACGATCAGTGAATCACTGAAGGTCTTCGAAGAGATGATTCCGCGCGCCATCGACGCGGGCATGTCGGTACGGGGATATGTTTCAACGGCATTCGTATGCCCCTACGAGGGCGATATCGAGCCACAGAAGGTGGTGGGTGTTTCGAAAGAGCTTATCGATCTGGGCGTCGATGAAGTGGCCATCAGCGATACCATTGGGGCAGCCTCACCGCGCGATGTACGCGCCGTCCTCGATCTGGCCATACCGGCGTGCAGCAGCCAACGACTCGCATTGCACTTCCACGACACATACGGCACGGCCTTAGCAAACGTATACGCTGGCTTGGAGGCGGGAATCAGCACGTTTGATGCGTCTGCCGGCGGCCTGGGTGGATGCCCTTATGCACCGGGCGCCTCTGGAAATCTGGCCACGGAAGATCTGGTCTACTTTCTGGATCGCATGGGCATTGCATGCGGTGTGTCACTTGAAGGTGTCGCCGACGCGGCACGGAAAATCATGCAGCATCTGGATCCACGCCCGTCCAGCCGGCAAATGGCCCGGCTCGATGCCGGTTCACGGGACTGCCACTAGTTCCTCTTCCGATGACCCCTTCTCGTCTTTCCACACCGCCAGTTGCTCGCTTGACTCACGACGCTGGATAGAGCGGACAACGTGGCTCGCCATCCACTGCGAGTATTTTGCCGCTCCCTCAGCTGATAAGTGTACCCCATCCCAATAGTCATCATCCGTAAGCAAGCCATCAGGCGGGCGAACGACCACGACCGATGTCTCACGACGAAGCTGCTCAACAAACTCAGCGTAGGGTCGATTCTTCGAAGGTGAAGCATAAGCCGGCGCAAACCGACTATGGGGTAGCTCGATCAGAAGGACCTCGACACCTGCTTCACGCAACATGCGAATGCTCCGGCGAACGGCAACACCATTGATGTTGCTCGAAGCCATGCGTTCCTGCATGACCACGTCATGCCCGGATATCACATCCACGGAATCGTCGAGGGTTTCATGACCCGGGTTTGTATCCCCACGCCATTCCGCCCATCCGTTGGCATGGCGAATCTCACCGGAACGGGGATTGATCGGCGCCGCCAGCATCAGACGCTGCACGCAGATCCTGAAATCATGCCAGCGCGGATAGCTCTTGAGTAACGCAGCCGGAATAGCCGTATCCAGAAAGCGTGGTTCGTGACGGAAGACCAAGGGAACGGCATCCATCGCCCCCAGCGCCCCAAGACCATTGCGCAACCAGGAAGCCAATCCAGTATCCACCGCGTTCGGCGTGATGCCAAGAAGAACGACATCCGGTTGATGGCCGGCATCAAGCATCCGAGATACGAACAGATACTGCGTCAATAGACTCGACGCCGACGCCGAAAGATTGAGCGTGGTTCGCTCCACATTCAACGCCTGCCGAATGGCCGCATCCATAACTTGAGGATTAATACCATAGGCCTCGTACGAAGACCCCAAAACGACGACGTCAGGACCCTCAGATTGAGATGACAGCAGTTTCCACTTCCAGAGGCTGTAGTTCCGACTGCCATACAGTTCCCTCAGCGGCTGCAGAGCGAGAAACTGATCGACAGCAAGAAACACGAGCAGGAATGAAATCAGGAACTGAACGGCATGGCGACCATGAAAAGCAACGTGCCGTACTGGCCGCGTCGATTCGACGGCACTCTTCGCCTGTGCGTGTGCATTTGCCGTCAACATCTCAGTCACCATAGCATCTCACTGCTGAAGCGAATCCATGCCCCCTCGAAGGCGCGGCAACACTCCAACGCCTGCGCCTAAAACTGGAAGTAAATGAACGGCCTGGCGTTTGGACTGAACAGTAGGACACACCAGAGGCCCATGGCAGCGATCGCGCCCTGACCGACAGCCGGCACGCGCTGATCCAGAAAGTCCAGTAGCCGCCGCCAAGGCATCAGGTGAAGTACCGCACAGACCATGACAATGGCCAGAATTCGCAAGCCGTGTATACGGGCCGGCGAGAAATCTGTTAGATTGGACAACATTTGTCCCACCTGCCCCACGCTTTCGCTACGGAACAACAGCCACCCCAGACACGTGACGTGGAACATCAGTATGACCTGAACCACGCGTACGGCGCCGGAGGACGATGGAATCTCACCCCGAACGTGCTTCCATGCACGCTCCGCACAGAGTAGCAGACCGTGAAAGAGCCCCCAGAGAACGAATGTCCAGGCCGCCCCATGCCACAATCCACCAAGGGCCATGGTGATCATGAGATTACGCGACGTCAGCCATTTGGACCCTCGTGAACCACCGAGCGGAATATAGAGATAGTCCCGAAGCCAGGTCGAAAGCGAAATGTGCCAACGTCGCCAGAATTCGGATGGGCTCCGCGCAATGTAGGGTCGATCAAAGTTCTCCATGAATCGGAGCCCGAGCAGGTGCCCGATTCCGATGGCCATATCCGTATAACCCGAGAAATCAAGGAAGATCTGGAAGGCATAGGCATACAAAGCAATCCACGCCGAAATGCCCGTGTAGCCGGTCGGATCAGCAAAGACCATATCAACGTACAGGGCCAGTGAATCAGCCAGAATCAACTTCTTGATCAGACCCTGGAGGAGTCGAAAGGCACCGTCCGTCAGTCGGATGTCGTCAGCCCGTCGATCCGTTGCCAACTGCGGCAGCAACACCGATGCCCGCATGATGGGGCCCGCAACCAACTGCGGAAAACAAGCGACATACAACGCAAACGTCATCCAGGATCGCTCGGCGCGTTCCCCACGGTAGACATCGATGGTGTATGACATAGTCTGGAATGTGTAAAACGAAATCCCCATCGGCAGGAGAATGTCGAGTGCCGGTCCACCGACAACGATACCGAACTGGGCCATCATCGATGCGAAAGACGCGGTAAAGAACCCCAGATACTTGAAGGTTCCGAGTATGCCGAGGTTCGTAACCAAACTGAGAATAAGCCAGAGCCGCCGATGACCGGGCTCCGCCGAACGCTCAATGCGTTGAGCGGCCCAGAAGTCAACGAAGGTGCTGATCCACAGCAGACCCAGGAATCGCCAATCCCAGCAGCCGTAGAAGAAGTAGCTGCCGGCGAGCAAGATGGCGCGGCGCATCGATCCGCGTGTTGACCAATAGCCGGCCAACATGATCGGCAGGAACAATGCAAACGCTGGACTGGTGAAAAGCACGGCTCGACCTCACGATCCAATCTGGATGCGGTGCGCATACACAGGGCGCACCGGCACGCTGGTTTATCGGAAGTTTGCCTATGGGAATCGACCTGCGCAGCGGAACGATCGTGGAGATGGGTGGAAAGCAATGTCACGCAGGAGGAACGGAACCGTTGTTTTCAGCACTGCCATCCGCGAATCACGCGTAATGGCATACAAGCGGCATAGGATCAGACGACACGGCGAGTGAGCAGGCTCCGAAGTGCACGAAAGTCCTCGGCAATCCGACGTTCTGGAAACAGCTTGAGAATCTCGTCACCGGCATCAAGCGCACGGGCATAGTCTCGAGCACGGACGGCCGCAGCAAATTCGGAACGCCAGTGGTCTTCGACATCAGCCTCCAGGGCAAGAAGCTGGGCGGACATCGGTTCGAGTAATGCGGCATCCAAGGCCTGCGACAGCGTGGCATGGATGACCCGACAAGCAGGCAGATCCCGGTTTTCAATCGCCTGCTGCCATTCACGAAAGACATTGCGGGTTGTCACACCCTCCGAAACCTTCACGAGTTCCGAAGGACCACCATCTGCGGGCAGATCATCATCAAGCTGCTTGGCAAGTCGCGGAAATACACTCTGATCGAGCCGTGCGGCGGCCAGCCCTTCCGGTTGCCCAAGCCCCAGCGATGCAAGATCAAGCAGCGCAATCCGACCACTGGTTACAGCGTCCACGTGAGGATCCGATTTTGAACCTGACTTTCGCTGCCGCCCTTTTCGTGGCCGTGGATTTCCGACATTCGATCGTTGCAGACGATCCAAGGCTGCCTTGTAGCTACGCACGGCGCCATCCAGCCGATGAACCTTTGATTCGAGTGACGATAGTCGACGCCGCCATCGACGCTGCGTTTGCAGCGACGCCAGGTTAGCGGCGAGAAGTTCACCCAGAAGTCGTACCATGAGCCGTCCCAGCCAGCATGCTGCCATCAGCAGCAGACCGGACACCACGCCGATCAGATTCCAGTCGAGGATAGCGAGCAAGACCAGACAAGCCGCCCCCCCAAACATAACAGCCAGCAGGCGAAATCCTGCCCGCACCGCCGTTCGAATCGCCCGGCGCGTTTGCAGGAGTGGTTCACCACGCGTTGTCGCCGTGTTCGACGTTTTCGGTTGATCACAGGAATCAGCCGGTTGCGCCCTTGCGCCATCCATCAGGAATCCCCTTTGGGAAGCCGAATTTCAACCAGCCCCGGATCAGGACGACCCGCCGATTGCGCCGCACCATGATCGATGGGTGCGTATTCACTCTCGGTTGGGAGCGTCACTTCAAGCCACATGCTGGCTTCTTCAATCTTGACCTGCCCCTCCTTCAAGGCAGATGGAAGCAGGAGAGTCTGACCCGCGTGGAATTCAATCGGTGCCACACCTTTGGCACGAATACTTCCTTTCCCTTCCAGGACGATCCAGATGACCATCTGGCCATAGTCAAAAGGTTGCTCAACCCCTTCAACCATGCGTACCCGCTCAATGACAAATGAATCACACCGAACGAGGCTGGTCACCGCCGTCCACACACTTGCAACATGCTGCTTTTCTTCGCCCACGATAGGGCCCGAATCAAATGAGATGCACTCCATCGCCTCTTCAATGTGCAACTGACGAGGCTCGCCCGTCTTGGAATCCACACGATTGAAATCGTGCACGCGATAGGTGATATCTGAAGGCGTTTGAACTTCCGCAACAAGCACGCCCTTTCCCAGCGCATGCAGCGTTCCACTCGGAAGATAGTAGCAGTGACCCTTTCGTACCGGGATGTGCTGGAGGCAGGACTCAACCGTACCGTCATCGATCGCAGCTCTGAGTGCCGCACGATCGACACCTGGTTTCAAGCCTCGGTATATGAAACCGCCAGGCTCGGCATCGACGATGTACCAGGCTTCATTCTTGACGCGGACACGACCGCCCAGCCGTTTCGCCATGGCTTCATCCGGATGGACCTGAACGCTGAGCGTGTCATTGGCATCAAGGAGCTTGATCAGAAGCGGAAACCGGCCCTCGAACAGCGTCGCTCGGCCGAGCAGGTCAGCCCCCCAGGTCTTGACCAATTCCCCCAGCGGCACGCCCTTCGCCGGTCCCGCACAAACCACGGACTGATCATCTTCGAGATCGGCAATCTCCCACGACTCACCGATGGGCTCGTCACCGGGCAACAAACGACCGAAGGCCGTCTCGATTCGCCGACCTCCCCAGATCTTGGGTTTGTACAGGGGTTCAAAAAGGAGCGGGTATACATCCATGGCAGTCTCACCTCAAACTGACGTTTTCACGCATGGTACCGTTCCGTTGGCGACCGGAAAACCGGGTGTCCTCGTTTTGACGCAATCCTACCTGCCGGAGTAGACTTCCCCGTACACAGGATGGCCATGGTGGCTCAGTCATATTTTCAACGGAGCAGGTACAACATGTCGGACCAACCGCAGCCGGAAGCGCAGGCGAGCGATCAAGCAAAGGCAGAATCGAAGGAAGAGGCTGCCCCGGCCAACCCAACGATTTCATTCGATGACTTTATCAAGGTGCAGCTGCGCGTCGGGAAGGTCATCGAGGCCGGCGAACACCCGAACGCAGATAAGTTGTTGGTGCTGAAGGTCGATCTGGGCGACGAACAGCGTCAGATTTGCGCTGGCCTGAAGGGCTACTACACGCCCGATGAGCTACTCGGCAAGAATGTTGTCGTCGTGGCCAACCTCGCGCCGAGAATGATGCGCGGGCTGGAAAGCCAGGGTATGCTGCTGGCGGCGAGCGATGCCGATAAGGAAAAGGTGATTGTGGTCGGTCCGCACGCAGACATCGCACCGGGAAGTGGCGTCAGCTGAGCCCTTCCCAAGGCAGCCCTGCGGCAAGACGACACGACCTCGGCCGTCATAGAGGATCGCAGGCAACTTTGACCCGATTTGCGGGTATGATGTAAACGTATGGTATGTTCTGGCCGATTGACGGCGGGCAGACCTCGTTGACCCGACGCGGAAAGGCAGGTGTGGCAATGACCTCGGCCAACCGAAGCAACAGCTCATTATTCTTGCGGCTACCGTACCGCGCAACCGGGCTCTTTCTGATTTGTTGCGGCCCGTTTCTGGCAGGTTGCCATGATGCCTATGATGCCGCCCTGCAGCAGCGTGAGGATCACATCCACAAGACCATGCGCTACTATTTCGAGCGCGAAAGCACACGACCGGTTTCGATCGAGCGAATCAACGGCTACACCGAACAGCTTCAGGCGATTTATCAGGAACGGCTGGAACGAGCACTCCTTCGCATCGAAGAGCGCTCGAGGGCACGAAATGAGGAGTTCTGGGCCGGCGATCCGGAGCGGGACGCCCATTTTGAGGACAACGCCCGGGGCGACCTGAATTCCATGAACAAGGTGATCACCAACCTGACGCCATGACCGACGGTCTCGATCGGGCCTTTTTTGCCCCCGGGCTCGATCATCGCCGCTGCCAGGTCAAAAAAAATGCGGCGCCATCAGCCTCCCTGCTTCAAGCCGCCGCGGTTACGCAATCGTTAGATTTTGATTCCCATAGGCTCCGTCCCTTGGAAATCGAATAAGGTCGGTGGCGATCAGAAATCGCTGACCTGAGATGACAACCAGTCTCCCAGATCAACATCACTGCCACGTGAGCTGCCGCCATTGCCGAGTTCGCGTGTCACGACTTCGATGCCAGACAGAACAGCGGAAACCTGATCTGCGCTGCAACCCGTCGCCAGCACCATGCCACTCGCGGAAGCGGCTGCGATTCGTCGGACCAATGTCCAGCTCTTGCCGTTTATGGTGGTTTGATTCATCATTTTGCTCCCAAGGTTCATCAGCGTTCCGAACGGTTGCATTGCCGACCTGAACGCCTGTTCAATTGGTATATCGGACGCCCACCGATAATACTTTACCCATTTTAACCAAAACCCCCTTTTTATCGGATGGCCTGATAATTACGGCTTCGGCTGTAGCTCTTCAAACAACCGAATAGCTGCGGTTCCGGGAGGTCATAGCCTGGAAACGGGATAGGAACCGGGCACCCCAAAGAGAACAGGACACCCAAGAGCAGGCTCCGGAACGCCCCAGACTCTCATTGGGTCCCCAGCCGTCTCGCGGCGGGCACCGCCTTTGGGAAGGAAATGAAGAACAACGAACTGCCGGCCACGAACTGCAGGATACAAAAGCAACGCCTAACACACTCTGCCAGGAGACGAATCCAACGAGGGACACGCTTTGTGAATGACCAACAGAATCGCTGGACCTGACGCGATCTTCCGGAGCGTCAAATCACGTCGCACGCCCACGTTCATGGTTGCGTTGCGCGTAACCCGCCCATATTATGGGAGTTTGGCAATCGGACGGCCGTCGACCGTCCTGATCAAACACACCGAGAACGGAGGTTAGTGGTAGTGGTCGAGGAAGTACGCAGGAATCTCTTTACATCTGAATCAGTTTCCATGGGCCACCCCGACAAGGTTGCAGACCAGATCTCGGATGCCATCCTGGACAGCCTGCTGGAACATGATCCGGCCGCCCGCGCCGCTGTCGAAACGATGGTCGCCACTGGGCTCGTCGTCGTCGCTGGGGAAGTAACCGTTCATAACGAAGCCGCGCAACGTGCCCTCGAGAATGTCGAAGACACCATCCGCGATACCATCCGCAAAATCGGCTATACCGACCCTGAAATCGGCTTTGACTACCGAAGCTGTGCCGTCCTGAGGGCGCTTCATCGTCAATCGGTCGACATCAGCCAGGGTGTGACCGCCGGTAAGGGACTGCACCAGGAACAGGGTGCCGGTGACCAGGGCCTCATGTTCGGTTTCGCCTGCGATGAAACAGAAGCCCTGATGCCGCTTCCCATTCACCTGTCGCACCGCCTCGTCGAACGTCTCGCCGAAGTTCGTGAATCAGGCGAACTGAACTGGCTCCGACCTGATTCAAAATCCCAGGTAACAGTCACTTACGAAGGGCAGACGCCTGTCGGCATCGATACCATCGTAATCTCGACGCAGCACACCGAGGAAGTGGTTGACCCGGCTACCGGCAACATGAATGACGCCGCGACGAAGCAGATCCGCGAATTGGTCATCAACCCGGTTGTGCAGCGTGAATTCCCGTCGGCTTCGCTCGACGATGTGACCTTCCATATTAACCCGACCGGTCGATTCATCATCGGTGGTCCCCATGGCGATTCGGGCCTCACAGGGCGCAAAATCATCGTGGATACCTACGGTGGACGTGGCCGTCACGGCGGCGGCGCATTCTCGGGTAAGGACCCGTCCAAGGTTGACCGCTCAGCGGCCTACATGGCTCGCCACATTGCCAAGAACATCGTCGGCGCCGGGCTGGCTCGTCAATGCGAGGTCCAGCTTGCCTATGCTATCGGTGTCGCCGAACCGGTCAGCGTTTTCGTGGACACCTTCGGTACCGGCGAGATTGAAAACGCTCTGCTCGATCAGATCGTCCGCGATACGTTCCCGTTGAAGCCGGCTGACCTGATCGAATACCTTCAGCTCCGTCGCCCGATCTACCGCGAGACCGCCCGACACGGGCACTTCGGCCGACCCGGCTTCAGCTGGGAAGAGTTGAGCAAGGTGGATGCGCTCCGTGCCGCAGCTAAGCAGACGCAGGCTGTTTAGCCAAACGCAAGAGAATCCAAGGTCGGCTTGACGAGCGACCAGCTTCTGGTGGAAAATCGGGACAGTGACGCATCTGACCATCTACGATCAGATGCGTCGACGACCAGACTACGTGAATTTCATGCTCACGGCGCAAGCAAAATTCACAGCCTGCGAGGAACCGGTTTTGACCAGTGTAACCACACTTTCCGGCGCGTTTGAGGCGGTGCTCTTCGACCTCGGCGACACGATCATCCATTTTGAGACGCAGCGTATCACTGCGATCCTCAATCGATCATGCCGTACGGGGTACGATCGCTTGCTCAAAAGCGGTCATCAGCTTCCCAAATACGATCGCTACTTCAGCGCGCTGCGACGGCGACTGCTCACCGACTGGCTATGCTCGCAGCTGACCCGACGCGAAGTGCAACTCGTCCCGTCCCTCGATCGCGTGCACCGAAGGCTCGGTGCCAACCTCACCGATGCCGAACTCGCAGACGTTATGCGCGACGCTTCAACTCCCGTTATTCAAGGCATGATGACGGTCGATGAAGAAGCACACCATGTTTTGCAGGAACTTCGCAATTTGGGGCTCTTCCTCGGGGTCGTTTCCAATACCTGCTTCCCGGCAGAATCCATCGACGATTACTTGAGCGCGCACGGACTGCTTGAGTTTTTCCCGTTGCGGATCTATTCCTCAGACGTTCGATACATGAAACCCAGCCCGCACATCTTCCATAAAGCACTCGACCAGCTGAACGTGACGGCAGCGTCAAAGGTCCTGTTCGTGGGAGATCGGCTCGACACGGATGTAAAAGGCGCGTCGCGCGTAGGCATGAAAACCGTCCACTTTCGGCGCAACGGCAATGGTCGCCGCCGTAATTGGCTGGTTCGTCCCGACTATCGCATCGACTCCCTTTCTGAGATTCTTCGGATCGTCAACCCCGCCGATTAGGTCATGCAGCTCGAACTTGCGCCCGAACGACTCCTTGCCGCCTATGCGGTAGGCATTTTCCCGATGGCCGACGAAGAGGGCGAACTGCGGTGGCTCGCTCCCAACCCTCGCGCCGTCATCGAACTCGACGAATTTCGCACCACCCGATCGCTTCGTGCGGTCGTTCGACGTGGCGAATTTGATGTCCGCATCAACCATGACTTCCCCACGGTCATGCGGTGTTGCGCCGATCGACCCGAAGGAACCTGGATTTCTGCGGAGATTCGTGAAGCCTATTGCCGATTGCATGAACTGGGATTCGCTCACAGCGTGGAAACGTGGAAAGATGGGCGCCTGTGTGGCGGGCTCTATGGCGTGTCACTCGGCGGTGCCTTCTTCGGCGAATCGATGTTCCATCGCGTGACCGATGCCTCAAAAGTCGCACTGGTCGCGCTCGTCGAGCACATGCGCGAACGACGATTCGCACTGCTCGACATCCAGTTCGTGACCGATCACCTCAAACGCTTCGGAGCGATTGAGATCCCTCGCGCAGCGTACGAACAACGGCTGGCCAAAGCCGTTCGCATGCGACGAACTTTTGTCGATGATGATGAGGACGACGTTGACGGCGATTCCTGAAATCACCACCAGCCTGGCCATCGAAGATTCGCCACAGCGAATTTTCCTGACCAACATGCAGGCACTCTGGCGACAGGACCCCGACCTTGCACGGCAAGTCGACGCCATCGAAGACGACCAGCGACCACCGCTCGAAAAGACCAGGAGCGGCGAGTTCACGACACAACTCGCCCCCGCCAACGGAAGCACCGGCGACTCCTCTTCTCCGATCTATTTGCACAGCCGGTATGATCCCGTCAAAGAAGCCCAACAACTGGTCAGCCAGCTCGAACAGGATGAAAAGTACACCACCGTGGTCTGTGGACTCGGCCTCGGTTATCACGTCAGAGAACTTCTTTCGCGCCTCCGTGGCGATGCCATGGTCGTCTGCATCGAACCATCGTTGCAGGTGTTGTCGGCGGCGTTGTCGACGCTGGATTTCAGCCACGCCATCCGCAACGGAAAGATCATCTTCCTGACCGATCCCGATAAACTTCGTATTCACGACCGACTGCAACCATTCAGTACACTCATGATGCTCGGCCTGGAATTCCTCCATCACCCGGCCTCCAAGCGCATCGAAGGTGACGCCCTCCAGGTCATTGTGAACGCAGTCAAAGAATTCGTGGCCTACACCCGCATGAGCATTCTGACGCTCGTCACGAATTCGCGCATCACCTGTAAGAACATCGCCATGAACTTGGTGACGTATCTCTCGACGCCGCCGATCGATTCGCTGCAGAACCGATTCCGCGGCATGCCGGGAATCGTCGTGTCGGCCGGACCCTCGTTGCAAAAGAACATCGACACCCTTGCACGACTCAAGGGGAAGGCTGTCATCTGTGCCGTACAAACCAGCATCAAACCGTTGATTCAGCACGGCATCGAACCGGATTTCATCACCACGCTTGACTTCCACGAAATGTCACGCGGCTTCTACCAGAACACCGGCGACCTCGCCTCTTCGCGTCTGATTGCCGAACCGAAGGCCACGTGGCACGTGCTCGATGATTTTCCCGGGCAAGCCGCCCTGCTGCACAACGAATGGGCGGAACTCATCCTCGGCCCCGAACTGGGTCGTCGCGGCAGTTTGAAAGCCGGCGCTACCGTTGCCCATCTCGCGTTCTACCTGGCACGATACATGGGATGTGACCCCATCATTTTTGTCGGCCAGGATCTGGGATACACCGGGCATGTCTTCTACACCCCCGGGGTTGAAATCCACCAGGCGTGGCGGAGCGAACTCAATCGTTTCCACACGCTTGAACATAAAGAATGGGAGAAGATCGTCCGGAACCGGCAGATCTTAAAACGTGTCGAAGCCAATCAAGGCGGCACAATCTACACCGATGATCTGCTGCTCACATACCTGGAGCAATTCGAAAAAGACGTCGCCGAGTCCTCAACCAAAGTGATCAACGCCACAGAAGGTGGCGCCCGCATCAGAGGGATGGACATCATGTCGCTGGCGGACGTGGAGGCAACGTACTGTCACACGCCGATACCGGCTGAAAGACTGGCCGTCGACCTCTCGCTTGATGACCAACAATGCAGAAAACAACTCGCATCCGGTGCAACCGAACTGCACAACCGACTTGCCGAACTGAAGGATGCAATGGATGTCTGCAACGAGTTGTTGGAATTACTGGAAGAGCTGACGTCACTGACCGACTCGCCAACGGAATTCAATCGGCGCCTCGTTCGGGTGGACGAATTACGCGTCCGAATCACCAACGAGAGTCGCACCTACATGCTGATCAATGCCGCCTGCCAGTTGGCCGAGCTACGACGGTTTTCGGCCGACCGCCGTATCCGTGCCGTTGAGCATGATGAAATCGAACGGGCCAAACGACAAATCGAACGCGATATTGAATTCATCAAGTCCGTCAAACAAGGGGCCGAAGACGTATCTGAAATTCTCCGCGACGCGTTGGAGCGAATCGAAAATCGATGAAAACCATCGCTGCCATTTTTGCTGACCTGACAACGTCGACGCTTGGCACCGCGAGCCGGCTGAACACCCCATTGAAGGGAGTCCCCGTGCTGCGCCGTACCGTCGATCGGCTGCGGCAGGTCAATTCGCTCGCATCCATCCACGTCGGCTGCAGCAAAGAACATCACCAGACGTGCTCGGCTATCCTCGATAGCAGCGGGGCCGTCGTCCATGTTGTCAATCTCCCACCTCCGCCATGGCGAGAGCTGGTTTCCTCGGCACGAAAATGGGCAATCAATGGGTGGCGCGGCGGCGTTGGCGGCACGACCCATTTCGATGAGTTCGTCGATGCCAGATGGTTGGCACCCTTGATGAACACGATCGAAGCCGAAGCCGTTGTGACAGTCCATGCCGGCGCCGCACTGGTCGATCCTGCACTAACCGAGCGTATGATCCGCCACCTTCAACATGCGGAAGAGATGGCACGCATGGTGTTCGGCCAATCGCCTCCGGGATTGATGGGGCTCGCAATGGGGCGCCCCATCGTCGAGGAACTCGCTGCCCAGCAAACCCCAATCGGCTGGGTATTCAGCTTCAAACCCGATGCACCGGCGAAAGACCTGATTACACAACCCCCCTGCCTCGAAGTACCCGGCGTTGTGCGCTATGCGGCAGGCCGACTCGTGTCCGACACCCGCCGCGGATTCGAAAGGATGGATCGCATCCTCGACCACTTCGAGAACCCAACCGGTGAGCAGATCGCACGGCATCTGCTTGATGAAACGACCCACCATGTCGACCAACTTCCGCGAGAAATCGAAGTCGAATTGACAACGGACTCCCCTCTACCGAACTGCAAGCTGCATCCAACCGGAGCGAACGCGGGGCGTACCTCACCGCTCCCCACACACTGCGTTGAAACTCTGGCGACGCAACTTGCTGATTTCGACGACTCGCTCATCCTGCTGGGAGGCTTTGGTGACCCGCTTCGGCATGCGGACTTTCAAACCTGCCTGTCGGCACTTGGTGGCAGAGCATTCGGTGTTGCCATCCGCACAACCGGGCTCGATCTCAATGAAGAGCTCATTGCTGACTTGACGGATCAGGGTGTCGATTTGCTGCAAGTCACTCTCGACGCCTGCAGCCCCGATACATATCGCAAGGTCCACGGCCTAGCCGGTTCTGAGCACAACCCGCTCGACGCGTTGCTCGCCAATATCGACAAGATCAATGTACGACGGGAAACGGCCAAGAGCATTCGACCGATCTTGGTCCCATCGTTTTCAAAGTCGATCCTTAACATCGAAGAAATGGACCAGTTTCACGATGATTGGCTGCGGAAAGCAGGCGCCGTCTCACTCCATGGCGCGTCAACGTATGCCGACACATGGGACGATCTACGAGTCACGAGCATGGCACCACCGCAACGAAAGCCATGCGCGAGACTGTGGAATCGATGTATCGTTCTGGCTGATGGTAACGTTGTTCTATGCGATCAGGATGTCGCAGGTCGGCAGACCATCGGATCGCTGCACGAGCAGTCATTGTCGGAGATTTGGGAATCAGCAGCCTTCAATCGCGCCAGGTCGGCTCATCAGGACGGGAGCCTTTCCGGGCTCCCACTTTGCGCCTCATGCGACGAATGGCATCGACCGTAGGAAGGGAGATGCCGCAAATCACGGACGCTTCAAGATGGCGTTCCGTCACCCCACCGCTCAAAGGAATCCCACGCCTTTTCGAGACCGGCATGATCTCCATCCAACGCCTTTCGACACCAAACGGCAACCTCATCGACAGTTCGGCTGAGTAACGCATCGGTCAGCTCGGGTGTCACTTGCATGACATCCTCCAGGCACGACACAACGGTGGGTGGCGACAGCCCTCGATCTAACTGTTTCGTATTGATCCCCACCCCCACGATGATCGTGTGAATGCCGTGGCCGTCACCGAATGACTCCACCAGCACACCCGCCAGTTTCCCCGGGGCGGCATCAGGCGCAACACGCAGATAGACGTCGTTAATTGGCTTCAAGAGCGGCGATTGCGCACACAGTGCACGGACCGCGGTCGCACATCCGATGGCCCCGGCACGACTGACGAGTTCTGCATCGACCTGCTCCACCTGCAGCCCGGCCAATACGACGCTCACATAAATGCCGGCATCGCGCGGCGATTGCCAGGACCGATCGAAGCGACCACGCCCCGCCCGCTGTTCACGCGCGCAGAGATAGCCGTCCCCATGCCAGTCACCGGCACGGATGCGCCGCTTCACTTCTTCGTTAGTGGAATCGACGGCGTCGAGATGAATGCCCATCATGGCCGGTCGCTCGTAAGCCGGTCATCCTTCATGCGGATTTGGATCAAGACTGGCGGGTGCCAGTAATGCGATGCTGGCCGTAAAACCGTGGATGAAATTTCTGCCACCTACCGGACCAAACTCACCGCCGCAAAAGAACCCGGTCGCCGGAACGTCACCGATGAGATCCCGTACAACCCGCGCATCGTGACCCGCGTAAGACCACATGTTGGTTCCACGACCGTTGCAGCTGAAGATCAAGGCCGCCTGCACACCTGTTCCACCATGCGGTGTCAAGAGCGTCTTCAAGTCATCATCGGCGCTCTCGGCATCGCGTACGTGAAACTGAACCGTCGCACCGGTACGTGCATGGCCGGTGATGCGGATGGCCCCGGAATTTTGATCAACGCCAATGATGTTATGAATCAGGAAATCGCCACGGGTGAACTTGTCTTTGTGCTCATCAATGACGCGCCCGATCAGCAGCGATTGTCGCGCGAGCTTCTCGTCCTTGTCTGAAAGATCGATCATCACCTGGTGCAGTTGCTTGAGAACAGGCTTTCCACCAAGCTCACGGATGATGTCACGTTCACCTCGCGTAATGACAAAAGGGACACCGATCGGTCGACAGCCCTGAGAAACCACCGTCTGAACTTCGATGTTGCCACTCAAGGCAAGACCAACGATCCCCTCACGCAGAATCTGGCCGCTGATCAGCAGACGGTTCTGATCCGGCTGATAACCGGCACTCGCAACGCCGCCCACCAGCGGAGCGCCGGGAAAAGCCTCGTTGATCTTCTCGACGAACCCATGGACGTTGACCTTGAACGGGTCGGCAAACGCGATGAAAGCCGGCTCCTGATCGCGCGAAACACCAACAAGGCGCTCCCAGTCCTGTTCGTCATTCGCGTTCTCAAGCTGCTCCTGGTCGATCTGGAAAGGCCGAATCTCGACACCGGGCAGCGTCGCCGCCATCAACGACATCGACGGAGATCGCTCAACTTCGGTATCTACACCGACCGTCCCCTCGGCCGTGCAGCCGACAAGAATAGCCGTTGGGAAATAGGCGCTGATCTTCTCAACAACATCATCCAGATCGTCTTCGAAGTGAGCGGTGGAAAATAGAAAGACCAGGTCTGCCATACCCGGTGTCAACGTTTGATCAATAGGTCGAAGAAGTTCCTCGACCGCCGCCTGTGAAGTCCGGGCGGTCGTGATGGATGAGGCGAAACGCATTTGAAAAACCCCGATAGGGAGCCAGCTCGTCTTCCCGTAACAGTTCGCAGGACGCCTGGGTACCCGTGAGCGCCGGCGAGAATCCCGCGAGGTAAACGCAGCGGAAGCGAGGAAGCACCAGCCATGGCACAACCTGCTGACTGCACCATAGTTGGGTCTGGCAAAACAATCAATTGTCTCGTATGGTGGCGTCTCCGGCGGACAATGTCAAAGTGCGATCAAGACGCGACGACGTGATCCGGGTTCACCACACGCCGTCAAACGCTTTCCCAACAGCAGGTAGCAACAAGATGGCCACGGACCAGGTAACGTCTTCACACTGGACGGTCGAAGTATTTCATCGGAATGACCTCGGGGATGCCGTCGCCTGCGATCCGCACGCACGCGCCGTGCTGACGGATCTTCACGAGGCAGGACTTACCCATATCAAGTCAGTCCATGCAAGCCGCATCTTCATGCTGAGCGGTACGCTGAATGACGGAGCGGTGACGGACTTCGCAGACACATTCTTTGCGAATCCAGTCACCGAATCGTTCACGATTCATGAAAGCCTGAACCATCGCACGCCCCAGAAACAGACCATCGAAGTGCATCCTCTCCCGGGGGTCATGAATCCAGAAGCCGAGAGCGCCCTCCGGGCATGCCGCCGCAGGCTCCAGAGTCCGGATCTCGAAATTGAAATGATCCAAACCGGACGACGCTATGCGATCGAAGGCGCTAAGAACGACGATGAACTGGATAGGATTGCCCGCCGGTTTCTGGCCAACGACTGCATCGAAACCTGGTACATCAATGGCTTTGATTGCACCGACACCATACCCGCGACCTTTCCGGAACCACCGCGCCGCCCGTTCCAGCTTCGTACCGTCGAAATACGATCCCTCAACGACGACGCACTCAGCAAGCTCTCCCGGGAAGGACACCTCTTTCTCTCCCTTGATGAAATGCGGGACGTACAAGCCTACTACACGACGCTCGAACGCGATCCGACTGATCTCGAACTCGAAACAGTTGCACAGACCTGGTCCGAACACTGCGTTCACAAGACACTCAAGAGTGCCTACGCGTATGAAGGCGAGGATTTCGGCAAACCGGGCACAATCAAGCTGACGTTCGACAATCTGCTGGCAGAAACAATCGCGGCCGCCACCAACGAATTGAACAAACCGTGGTGCTTGTCCGTGTTTGTCGACAATGCCGGCGTGATCGCGTTTGACGATGAATACGGCATCGCCTTCAAAGCAGAAACGCACAATCACCCCTCGGCGATCGAACCCTACGGGGGCGCCGCGACCGGTATCGGCGGCTGTATTCGTGACATCATGGGCTGCGGCCTCGGAGCCAAACCCATTGCATCAACCGACATCTTCTGCGTCGCTCCACCGGATTTCCCCTTCGAGAAACTCCCGCAAGGCGTGCTTCATCCACGTCGTATCTTGAAAGGAATTGTCGGCGGAGTTCGAGACTATGGTAATCGGATGGGGATTCCGACCGTGAACGGTGCGGTGGTATTCGATGAACGCTACCTCGCCAATCCGCTGGTGTTTTGTGGGTGTATCGGCCTGATTCCGCGCGACAAGATCGATAAAGCGCCGCAGATCGGTGACGCCATTATCGTCGCCGGTGGTCGGACCGGACGCGACGGCATTCACGGTGCCACGTTCTCTTCCGCTGAGCTGACCGACGAAGCCGCCGACGAATTCTCGCACGCGGTCCAGATCGGAAACGCCATTGAAGAGAAGAAGTTGCTGGATGCCCAACTGCTGGCAAGAGACCATGCCGATGGTTGCCTGTTCAACGCGGTGACGGACTGCGGTGCCGGCGGCCTGAGCAGCGCCGTCGGTGAAATGGCAGAAGAACTCGGTGCCGATGTGCAGCTGCAGGATGTCCCATTGAAGTATGAGGGACTCCGTTACGACGAGATCTGGATCTCGGAAGCACAGGAGCGAATGGTCTTCGCGGTACCACAAGAAAATGTGGACACCATGATCGCGTTATTCCGCAAGGAAGATGTCGAAGCGACGGTCATCGGTCAATTCACCGGCAATGCCAAACTGCGTGTGTTCTATGGCGAAACCAACGTCGGTGAGTTGGACATGAAGTTTCTGCATGGAGGATTGCCAAAGCAGACGCTGACGGCAACGTGGGACGCGAGCGCACAAACCCCCTATCACCCGCAAGCACTCGAAGATTCGAGTCGAGACCTCAATGCGACCATGCTGGCTTCGATCGGAAGTCTGCAGACCGCTTCCCGCGAATGGATCATTCGACAATATGATCATGAAGTGCAGGGACGGAGCGTGGTCAAGCCACTGACCGGACCGAACGCGGGCCCATCCGACGCCGCCGTCATTCGACCCCGCTATGAAAGTCCAAAAGGAATTGGTGTCAGTTGCGGCATATGCCCCGAACGCGGCGATGATGACCCTTACCTGATGGCGATCCTTGCGGTCGACGAAGCACTGCGCAATCTCATTTGCGTCGGCGCGGACCCAGAGCAGGTTGCCATTCTGGACAAT
>JBMYUM010000004.1:0-5926 GCA_049605375.1 Phycisphaerae bacterium
CGTCCGTTGTAAATCGCAAATAGCCCGCCTGGCGCGACTTGTCATGCTCAGCGCAATAGGGTACAACCTCCCACCTTGGAAATTGCCTGACCATTATGGGTGTTGAGCAGTTTCCCTGACCCCGGGGGTGTGCCCGAGCGGCCAAAGGGGACGGGCTGTAAACCCGTTGGCAATGCCTTCACAGGTTCGAATCCTGTCGCCCCCATATTGCAGAGAACCATGAGAATCTCAGATCAGATCCGATCCAGTTCCACCACGCTATCCTTTGAATTCTTCCCTCCGAAAGACGACATTGGCTTTTGGGATCTTTACCGAACGGTCGAATCGCTTCGGCCACTTCGGCCTGACTATGTCTCCGTGACATATGGTGCCGGCGGGGGAACGCGTCGAAAGACCGTCGACCTGGTCGGGCGAATCAAAAATGACATCGGTATTGAGTCGATGGCCCATCTGACCTGCGTTGGGCATACCGCGGATGAAATCGGTGGTGTGATCGACGACCTGCGGGCGGTTGGCGTCGAGAACATACTCGCGCTCCGAGGTGACCCGCCCAAGGGGCAGGCAGATTTCGTGCCCACGGCCGGTGGATTTACGTACGCCAACGAACTTATCGCCTACATCCGTCGTCGTGCAGATCTGTGTATCGGGGCCGCTTGCTATCCGGAAGTACACCCGGAAGCTCCCAATGCCGAACGTGATCTAGAGAATCTGAAGCGTAAGGTCGATGCGGGTGTTGATTTTCTGGTGACGCAGCTGTTCTTCGACAACGACACGTTTCTTCGCTTCAGAGATCAGATTCAGCAAGCGGGGATTGATGTGCCCATCATTGCCGGGATCATGCCGGTCCTCAGCGTCAAGCAGGTAAAGAGATTCACGGGGATGTGTGGCGCAACGATTCCACGCGACCTGCTCGGACGTATTGAAGCCGTTGAGGATGATGATGAGGCGGTCCGCCACATCGGAATGTACCACGCAACGCAACAATGCCTATCGCTGATCGATGAAGGTATTGCCGGAATTCACTTCTACACGCTGAATCGTTCTACGGCGACGCGGGCGATCTACCAGTGCATCAAGTCTGATTGCAGGCGGGAGACACCGTCGGCGTCGACTGCCGCGCCCACGATGTCGACGTAGTTTCGACGATCCGCAAACCAGGCAAAAGAAAAGGCGTCAGTCTCGCAGCCTTTCGGTGTGATTCAGAAATCGACACCGAAAAGCGAAGAAACCAACGCCATTCAGCGAATGACTATGTTGTCGAGAAGCCGCTGGTCTGATCAGCTCTTCTTGCAGCAGGACTTGGCGCAATCCGTGCTGCACTTGCTGGAAGCCTTCTTGCAGCAATCTTTGCCGCAATTCGGGCCGCAGTCAGCGCTCTGCTGGCACTTACCGCAGCATTCGTTGTCCGATGCACAGCCAACTGTACCCGTGACCATGCCAAACATGGCGACACAGACAAATAGGGCCTTGGCCGAACGGATGATTGTCGTACGATTCATAATCTCTGCTCCTTCGTTCACGCGTTTGTCTGATGAGAACTGCAGCGAAGTTCTGAACCTGCCCCAGCCCCATATAAGAGACTCTAAACACCTGTAAAGATGTACCGCCAACCGGCAATTGTAGCAAATCGATGCCTCAAGGTTACGATACAGTTCAAATCATCGACCGACACGCAGACGGGACTGCACATGGATTGCACCTGCGTCTGCATATCCAAATGAAATCGATCGAAACATTCATTCCTGTTCGTCTTTACCGGTCGAACCTACATAGACGACGGTGCCAAGGGTCTGACAGGCCTGATCGCCAGGAATCGAGGTCCGCCTGATCCGCAAACTCCGGTAAGTCGTACCGGGCCGTTATCGGACGACTGGAGATGGACGGCAACCTGGCGAAACGGGGATGCCGAATCCGGCATCTGCGGCAACCGGTCGAACCGTCGGTTAATGCGTTGGGGCCCGTTGACGGCAGGTATTGCTGTGGTAGACTCCTTCCCCTCGCAGCCCGGGTGGCGGAATTGGCAGACGCGCAAGCTTGAGGTGCTTGTGTCCAATAGGACGTGCTGGTTCGAATCCAGTCTCGGGCATAACTCTTTTCACCACAGAGATTTGATGTCCCTTTGCGGATATCTCCCACGCGTGGTGATTTCGACGCCGATAACTTGTATAGAAATAGGCAAGGGAGGAAGTTGGGCAAATGCCCGCCTTCCTCCTGCGGCGTCTATTGCGCGCATCGGCTTCGAGGCTTACCAGCACTGGGGAGCTTCGGCCATTTCGACTGGCCCTGGATGAGTTTCGAACCGTGTCCATTTGCCCCGACGACCGCCTTCACCTACTCGTACCGTACAGCCGCGAACATGCCGCCGTCATCGCGAGCTGGGTGGGATCCGCACAAGAGCTCTTTCACTTGGCACCCAGTACGGAGCCGCCGCTGACGGCCCACAAGGTCAGAAACTGGCCGCGGCCGGGTGGTGTTGCCATGACGTATTGCGATTCGCATGGCGAACCGACAGCGTACGGTGAGATCAACCCGATGCGGAATGACGCGCTCCATTACTGGCTGGGCCATATCATCGTTGCACCCGCGCTGAGAGGTGCCGGCCTCGGTAGCCGATTCATGTCGGCGCTGTTCGATGTCGCGTATACAGATCTCTCAGCGCGACGAATTTCTCTCGTCGTATTCCCCGAGAACATGGCCGCATGCCGCTGCTACGAGCGCGTTGGAATGAGTTGCTGCGGCGAGGAATTCCATCGGTTCGTCTCCGACGGTCCACGCCATCGCCTGCTTCGATATGAACGCAGTTTCGGCTGATTCAATAGAAGTCCGACAAGTTAATATTGTCGTACATGAAATTCAATTCGTGCGATAGCGCGTCAAATTCATGCAAGAACGACTTACGGTCAAACGTCGGAGGGAGCAGGACCGTGAATCGGTGCCGATAGGTACGCGCCCCCGAAGCATGTGGCAGCGTTGTTCTGATGGTGTGATGGTCAATGATCGGAAGATCGCGTTGACCCAGAAACTCAGTCATGCCGGCGACCAATCCCGCAAAGTCAGGTGAGGAAACCCGTAGCGTCATAGGGATGGCACTGCCTGTTCGTACTTTCTCGAGGTCGTTCATGCAAGTGAACAACGCAAGCATGCCCAGTTGCTCGCTAAGCTTCGGTACAGCTTTCTCGATGTCGGAAATCTGCTGAGGAAGTCCCGATACATAGAGTAGAACGACAGCCTCTGATCCGAAGGAGTGGGCATAACCTTCTTCGGTTCTCCCACCGAATTCATTCACAAAGGCAGAAGCTCTCTGGAGTATTCCAGTCCGGTCTGAACCGATGAGGTGAAGTAATCCATAGCGGCGGCTCGAAGGAAATGACTCGCTCATAACTACTGGCATCCTGGAAATGGTACGATCACATGTTCGTTCCAAGTGAACAAACGGCGTCCGTGCAAGCCCCCAGTGTAACCGGCACCTGTTGCGGTGTCAGCATTTTTCGGGGAAGCAATCGTCCAGCTATCGATAGGGGGGCGCCTGTAGGGGGAGTTCGACACTTCAGGCCGTGGTGACCGGAGTCGTCGCCGGCACGGGGATGCTGCAGTGCTGTTGGGGCAATGAACCCGATTCGATTTCCTTAAAGACCGCTGCGATGCGTTCCGATGCGCGACCATCCCACAGGTCCGGAATCTGATTCTCCGAATAGCATGAGCACGCCATGGAGCGGTACGCATTCAGAATGCCGTCACGAGTCGTACCCGCCAGTTGATTGGTTCCATGCTCTACGGTGACGGGACGTTCGGTGTTCTCGCGCATGGTGATGCATGGCACGCCGAGCACCGTCGTTTCTTCCTGGATTCCGCCGGAATCTGTCAGCACGACACGGGCCTGATCCACAAGGCCGAGAAAATCCAGATAGCCCAACGGTTCGATGGGGCGTATACCACGCAGATCTTGATCCAGTGATTTCAGCGTTGCCAACGTTCGAGGATGAACAGGAAAAACAAGCGGGAGTTCGCGACCGATGATCTCCAACGCTTCCAGAATTTGGACAAGCTGGTGTGCGCTATCGACATTGGATGGGCGATGAAGCGTGACCACGCCGTAACCGCGTGTCGCAAGACCAAGGCTGCTCACGATTCCCGTGTCGTTCGCGCGTTCGCGATTGCGCATCAGCGTATCGATCATGACGTTCCCAACAAAGCGGATTTTCGATGGGGGAACGCCTTCATGTTTCAGATTCTCGATCGCTGCGGGTTCAGTGACAAACAGGACATCGCTGATCGAATCGGTCAGGATTCGATTGATCTCCTCCGGCATGCGGCGGTCAAAGCTGCGAAGCCCAGCTTCAACATGAGCGACCTTGATACCGAGCTTCGATGCGACCAAAGCACAGGCGATCGTACTGTTCACGTCACCAACGACGACGACCCAATCCGGTTGAAATTCGGTACAGATCGGTTCAAAACGACTCATGATCGCAGCCGTTTGTTGCGCGTGCGAACCACTGCCGACCTCGAGGTTGATGTCGGGTTGGGGCAGGCCCAGTTCCGCAAAGAACTGACCACTCATCTTCGTGTCGTAGTGTTGGCCCGTATGGACTAGCCGAACGTCAAACGTGCTGTCCTGTCCGAAGGCTTCGATGAGTGGCGCGGCCTTCATGAAGTTTGGCCTGGCACCGCATACACATATCAACTTTATCACGGCATCGTTCCCTCTGATGACCGGATCGCATTATCAGACCCGCTAACGATCTATCGACGGAACAACCATGGCGATGAACTTTCGCGAACGACGACATTCTGTCAGTATTTGCTGAAAGCGGCATCGAAGCCGCAGGCCTGAATGTCCGATAATAAGCCGGTGCTCGTAAGGGCATGACTCCCGTGCATTCACGCCAATGACACGGCTCGGTCATCCACCGAACCGCCGGCCGGTGCAGGGACTATGTACGAGTAGAAGAGCCGTCGCGTAGAAACGTGAAAACCGCCAAAAGAGTATCCAGAACGACCTTCGACGATCGTGTTGGTCTGCTGTCCCGATCGCAACGCTGTTACTGATGAGCCTATGTGTGGAATTGCCGGAATCTGGGGAAGAGTCAGCGAGCGTCGGCTGCGGCGAATGACATCACGGCTTTCGCATCGCGGGCCGGATGACGAGCGATGGTGGATCCGCGGCATGGGGGTGCGTTCGAACGACCGTAGCAACGCAGGCACTGCGGGCCAGTCGACGCTTGGCGAGAATGAACACGACCAGCGAATGGCCGAGCAGCCAACGATTGGTTTCGGGCATCGCCGACTGGCCATTATCGATTGTGACGGTGGGCGACAACCCATGTCCTCTGGTGGTTCCACCGTCTGTTTCAATGGTGCGATCTACAATTTCGAAGAGCTTCGTGAGGCCCACGCCAGCCGTGGATTCGCGTTTCGGACGCGAAGTGACACGGAGACAATTCTCTCAAGCTACGAGCTTAGCGGTGGGGATGCCGGGTTCATTCGGGAACTTCGCGGCATGTATGCCTTCGCGCTATGGGACGAGCACAGGCAACGCCTGTGGCTGGCACGAGATCCAGTTGGTAAGAAACCGCTGTTCTACACCGTCTGCTCCGGCGAATTTCTATTTGCCTCCGAGATTGCAGCGCTTATCTCTGCCCTTGATCAGGCGCCTTCTGTTTCATCGCGGGCAATCCGAGACTATCTCGGGTGGGGGTGCATCCCAGGTCCCGGCACCATATACGAAGGAGTTTATACCCTACGGCCAGGGGAGATCCTGTTGCTTGAGCAGGGTAGCATCGTTCATCGAGAGCTCGTAACACCCTGGAACGATGCGGACGGCTCAGTCAACTTCGAATCCGAAGAGGAAATTGTTGCGGCACTACGGGAATCGGTGCGAATCCGAATGCGTGCGGATGTTCCTGTCGGCGCATTTCTCTCCGGC
>JBMYUM010000004.1:5936-34377 GCA_049605375.1 Phycisphaerae bacterium
ATAGCGGCCTGATTACGGCACTGGCAGCCGAGGTTTCGGCCTTACCGATCAAGACACTGACCGTGGGTTTTCGTCAGCAGGCCTTCGACGAACGAGCGCTGGCGCGGGAGGTTGCCCAACGCTACGCCACGGATCACCATGAGCTGGAGCTGGACCTCAATGTCAACGATGACCTTCCGCTGATTGCCAGTGCTTACGGCCAGCCTTACGCTGATTCTTCGGCAATCCCATCTTTCATGGTGGCGCGAGCAGCACGAGAGCACGTAAAGGTAATCCTCAACGGTGATGGTGGTGATGAGCTTTTTGGCGGATATCGACGCCATGTGGCCGCACGCCTGCGAGATTGGGTGCCCGGCGGAGAGCACTTCCCGATACGACACCTGGCTCGCCTTGCGGGGGCGTTATTGCCCGTCCCGAAGACCTATCGCTCGCGCTATGCGTTCCTCCATCGTTTCCTCCGTGGCCTTGGTCTCAGTCGCTCCGAGGCTCTTTTTGCCTGGATGCTCGATGGTATGAATGGCGCAGAATTATCGTGCGCGATGAGCCCACACAACGAACGCGTACTGGATGGCGACCCTTGGAACGACGTCCTGCAAGATCATGAGCTGAATGTAGATCGTAGTGATGATTTCCTTGCGGCCATGCTGGCGGCTGATCGCGAATTGATCCTACCTTATGACTTGCTGGTGAAGATTGACATTGCATGCATGAGTCATGCGCTGGAGGCCCGGTCGCCGCTATTGGATCATCATCTTATCCGTGGCATCAGCTCATGGGATGGTCGACGGCTGGTGGGTACTCGAAAGACCAAGCCCGTGTTGCGTTCGATTGCCGGCCACTTTCTTCCGCGGGCGGTCGTCGATGCACCGAAGCGAGGTTTCGAGGTTCCATTGGAAAGTTGGTTGAATAACGAAATCAGGTCGCTGAGTCGCGAGGCCATACTGTCGCGAGATGGTATGATCACTTCTATCTTTGATCGTGACTGGCTTACCTCCTTACTCGATAAGCGCCAGGCACTCGACCCTGCAAGATGGTCACGGCGCGTCTACCAACTACTGATGCTTGCGTTGTGGGATGAGGCAAGACGAAAGGACCAAACAGGCCATGACGACTGATATACCGGAAGGATCGCAAATGAATAACGGCCAGTCGATCGGTGTCATTTTTGATATGGACGGCGTACTTGTTGATTCCGGCGACGCTCATTTTGAGAGCTGGAAAGCTCTGGCGCATGAAATTGGCAGGGAGTTTTCTGAACAGGATTTTGCCCTCTCGTTCGGACGCCAGAACCAGGACATCATCCCGATGATCTTGGGGATCAATGACCCCAACGAGGTGACGCGGCTTGCAGATCGAAAAGAGCAGATCTACCGCGATCTCGTTCGTGCTGATCCTCCGATCGTCGAAGGGGCTGTTGAACTCGTCCGCTCTCTTCACGAACATGGCGTGAAATTGAGCGTAGGCTCATCGGCGCCGGCGGCGAACGTTCACCTGATTGTGGATGCGATGGATTTACGCGACGTGTTTGATGCGCTGGTGACGGGAGATGAGGTAACCCGCGGCAAACCAGACCCCGAGGTCTTTCAAACATGTGCCGCTAAGATTGGTTGTGCACCACAAAACTGTGTAGTCGTTGAGGATGCGCCGGCCGGCATCGAAGCGGCTGTCCGCGCCGGGTGTTGCGCGGTAGCTGTTCTAATCCATCATGAGGCATGTGCATTTCATGGCGCAACTGAAACGGTGCATGCGCTCAGTGAGCTCACCTCGGATAGCCTCATGGCGCTGGCAGCGAAGGGTGGAATGACCGCATAGCGTTGCGCGTATTTATGGTCCTAGCTCTCGCCGCCGATATCCTGATAAACTGCCTGGCACAGCAGCCACTCTTCTTCCGCAACGTGACGTCTAACGATGCTTACAATCTCCTGCATTCTCAAGAGCAGAAGATGCGTCTGGTCTGCGCCGTAAGAGAGAATCGAATCCGAAGTTCGAAGGGTTCGATCGATCATCCCCAGAATGGGCATGCACTCATCCATCAGTCGTGACCATGCATGGACATGTTCAGGACGGGTTAGGTCGGGATACAGTTGCTTGTCGTCCATCAAGTATCGTGCGTGGTGGATTCGCAGCTGTGCGTGCAACTTTCGAAAGTCCTCTCGAAGTGACTCCAGTCTTGATTCGTCGATGCTGGTCGCAGTCAAAGATTCGAGCTTATCACCGATGGCGCTGATAATGGGGCCGACGGCGTGCTTGGCTTCACCCCGCGAGTGATTGTCAGAAGATCCTGAACTCATATATGTGTTCCTCCCTTTGCAACTGCAGGCACGACTCGGGTAGAAGACTTGTTAACTACAAAATAGGCAAGGGGCGCCCGGGTTGCAAGTGTTTTGTTGTCTCATGCAGCTATGACAACGTGTGTGTGGAGATACGTAACGGCTCTATGACTCGCCAACTTGAAAGCGAGCCACTACCATTCATGCGATCGAAGTTGGTTGTTTCTATTCCCTGGTACGGAGACTGAAAGAATGGCAAGCAAGGTAAACTGGTACTACCATCGGCCCAGCTGAACGTCCTGCGTAAAAGCGCAGGAGTTTCTTGCGAAGCATGGTATAGAGATCGAAGAATCGGTGAGTGCGTCGAGCAAGCTCGGTGAGACGGATGCGGAAGAACTGCTTGGAACGGTGAAGGGAGTGGCTGTTGCCAAGGGTAAGAAAGTCACGCTGTTTCCGTCTCACCAGATCCCCAAAATCGAGAAGAACATGGCAGCTTTCGATGGCTTTAAGGTCGAGAAGGCAGAGGGAGACCATGCCACGTTCATGGCACACCTTCTTGGTTCCACAGGAAACCTGCGAGCACCGACGATCGTTGTCGGAAAGAACTTGCTGGTGGGCTTCAATGAAGCAATGTATGAGTCGGTGCTTGGTTGACGGCGTCTGTCCGTGGCCGTCATGATGGCTAACGGTGCTTAGCGGTATGCCGAACGCCTGAAAACGGCGATCCAAGCCTGGGCGAAAACGGCCGCAAAGAATGCGAACATGACCGCGCGACCACCGGCGATAAATCGTTGATTCCGTTCAGGGGCCAGACGTGTGGTTCGCGGAGACGCGGCTGTCGCGCGTCTGGCTTCGGACCATAACATCCTGGCTTCTTGTTTCTCTTGGAGCGCCTCAGCGACCACTGTGAGTTCCTGCTCCGCTCGTTCCAGTTGGCCACGAAGAATTTCACGTGCGGTGACGTGTTGGACAAACGTCTCCGATTGGCCCGCAGCTTCGTTGATATCCGATTGAATGGAAATCAGCTCGTCAACGGCTTCGTCAACTGTTGATCGAACGCGTGCAAGGTTGTTTTCTGCTTCCGCAATATCGTACTCGTGCTGACGGCCGGCACGTTTCCTCGCCTTTTCCTGAAGTCTCTCGTCGATGGATGACATGCGTGCTGACGCGCGTCGGTTTAAACCACGGGAACCGTCAAGAGCGCTGTCGAGACGGAAATTTCTCATGGGTTCGATAGCATTGGCCGCAAACTCGAAACGATCGTGCGTCCGCCGAAGCGACTCATACTGACGCATCACCTCAGAGCGTCGCACGTGGAACCGCGCCAGGTTACCGTCAGGTTCGTTGGGGGCTTCCATTGAGCGTCGCAGCACGAGTAGTGCTTGCGCACCACGAAAGAGAAAATCACGAAGCTTAGCCCGCGCGTTTTCATGACGATCCAGGATCTCTCGACTGAGCGGATCGGCTTCAAGCTCGCGCAAGCCGGTGAATTCCGCTGTCCAGCTGCGAGAAAACTCATCAAAGAGTGAGCAGTATTCTCGTGACGTCGCGACAAATGACTGCAGCCAGGTACTGTCGCTGTCAGCGAGCCGGTTCGCCGCGTCCTCCAGTTGGTGACGTGTTTCACGCAGACGATCAAGCTCATCCGCGCTCGATTGCCACGCGTTGAGCATGTGAAGTTTGAGCTCCGTCAGTCGGACTTTCAACTCCGCAAGATCTTCTTGAAGAGCAACATCGGTGCCCATTGCTTCCGTTCGTTCCCGAGTCGTTACGTTACCTGAAACCGGTGGCGGGGAGTTTCGCAATTGTTCAAGATTCAGATCTGCAGTGAGTAGTCGTGTCCGAAGCGTTGAGAAGTTCTTTCGCGCATCATCCCAGCGAGAAAGCAAAGTGCGATGTGTTTGTGATGGATCATCGGATGGAATCCGTTCGCTTGATCGTTTAACGTCTTCCGCCAATTCGTCGCGCCACCGTGTCAGCCGCGCGGATTGATCATGCAACATCTCTTCGCCGGGTGTTATGGCAGTGGATGCATTGGTAATGACACGGTCGCCGGCTTCCATCAGTTCTTTTGCCCAATAGGAAGCGCGCGATTCCAATAAGCTTTGGTTCTGGCCCTGTGCCACCAGTCCCAGCTGAGAATCAGAAAGAGAATGAACTGACCAGTTCGATTCGCCACCGACCAACGGTCGTGGCAGGGCCGTATTCATCGCAGCCAGGATTTCTTGCTTTAACCGCGGTTCGATGTCGATCCGAACCTCACATCGAAAAGAGGCCGGTGTGGTAATCCAGCCGATAGCACCGGCAGCAAGAGCGATGGCCGCGGTCGCAATGGCGTGATTGATCAGAACCGGTTTTCGCTGGGCACGACGCTGCCGAAAAGCGTGCGTGGCTTCAGACAACTGGGCCAGCTCAGGCGACGCGGTCCCGAGCGATGGGGCAGGGGGAAACAACGAAAGCTCTGCATCCTGCGACGATTCGCCTTCGGTAACACCAGGTTCCGGCAGGGGGCCAGTTTCTGTCGGCGGAGCGCCTTGTATGGCGTCACCGAGCGCGGCAACGCCCTCGCTGGGTGGACGGTTAGGCCTGGATGCCATAGGGTGCTGCGCTCCTTGATTCGCGAATCATGCTGACCTGCGATCCCCGCCAACTGTCCGGTTATCGCTGGTTCGGCAATTGTATACGTCGCGCGCGAGAATCTAAAGTATTCCCGCAAAAGGATTTCCCGGAAGGTGAGCCTTGAAACGATTGCGTCGAGGGGCGGCATGGGGCGAATGACTTCGGACCGTGCCCGATCCTGGGAGTCGTTGACCGCAGTCGGTCGGATCGTAACCACGAAGGCTGTTCGATGCGTCACGGTTTGCCGCTTCGGTGCAGAACGCCGCCGGCAACGCTGTGAGCCCTTGAAATCCCGAATTTGCAGGGTTGGGATTTGACATAATTGTGCGAATGCGTATACTCGCCCGGCTCTGGGTATCGGTGTCCGGGCTTATTCTACGTAAGTGCTGATGACAGCGAAACTTCGGAGCAAAATACTGGTTCTCGGACCTGTCAATCGGCGGAAATTCAGAGTGTACTTCTGTTTTCAATGCTGATTTCGGCGATCCCGAAAGATGTGACCCCGGAAGACGCGTGTCCCTAACAAAGGGGCTCTGCAAGGGCGGGGTCTTGGTGGCTGTCTCGTCGGCTTATTTGCTCGTGCGAACAGGCGCTGGTTCTCGGTTCAACGAACCGTGAACGGGGATTGTTGTGACGGTTGTCGTTCTGAAGTGTATTCACGCCTCAGGATGGTGACGAGTTAGGTCGAAGACGAGTAGGACGAGTATTCGTTGATCCAATGTGATTCCGCCAAGGGCCCGGCCGAATCGGCCAGGTTCGATGTGGCAAGTTCAGATCAGTGAGCAGTCGCGGATCGGCAAACGGATCAGCACAGTGCCGCTACAGGTTGGCCGCTTCAGGTTGACCCGCCTCAATTTTTTGATGGTGAAGCGGTGCAGGAAGGCGACGCAAAAGGCGGAGTGGAAGTTCGTTCAGTTGGCCGCGGCCGGCTTTCGAAAGTTAATCGGAAGCACAGGTATCGAGGCTCCAGGCATCGAGGCTCCAGGCATCGAGGCTTGGGACGGGCAATTGACACGCCGTCATTATCGCGAGGCTGTTTACCCATCGTCTTTCCGGGATAGATCGGAAAGGCTGAGGGCGCGGCGTTACCGCGAGCATAAACGATCGTGAGCATAATCGTGAGCGAGTTGCTGCTGTGGCTCAGTTGGTAGAGCACGTCCTTGGTAAGGACGAGGTCACGGGTTCGAGTCCCGTCAGCAGCTTGTTGACTGATCTTTTGCCCTTGCTTGCAATTATGGCTCGTCATTGTATTGCGTAGCGACGCATTTGTTTTGTTACGAACCATTGGATTGGTGTATTCCGGTGTGCTTGTCAAGACCGGGAACCGGCATCGGCGCGTATGTCGAGTGAACGTCGGTTAAAGCCGACGCCCGGGCGGTTCGTTCGCCGGGCAATAAGTCATCAGGAAACCTGCTCGATGAGTCTGGTGTCGAGCGAGTGGAGGTACGGACCGAAATGGCAAAGGATGTATTTGAAAGGACAAAACCGCACGTCAACGTAGGAACCATTGGTCACGTTGACCACGGTAAAACCACGTTGACGGCAGCGATCACGGCAGTCCAGGCGGCAAAAGGTCTCGCTACCTTTAAGGCCTACGACGAAGTGGCGAAGGCGTCGGAATCGCAGGGTCGTCGTGACCCCACGAAGATTCTGACCATTGCAACGTCGCACGTGGAATATGAGAGTCCGACCCGGCACTACGCACATATTGACTGCCCGGGGCACGCTGACTACGTGAAGAACATGATTACCGGTGCCGCTCAGATGGACGGCGCCATCCTTGTAGTTTCGTCGGCGGACGGCCCGATGCCGCAGACGCGTGAGCACATCCTGCTCGCCCGTCAGGTGAACGTGCCGCACCTCGTCGTCTTCCTCAACAAGATTGACCTTGTTGACGATCCGGAACTGCTTGACCTCGTCGAGATGGAAGTTCGTGAACTGCTCAGCAAGTACGACTTCCCGGGTGATGACATCACCGTCGTTCGCGGTTCGGCACTGCCGGCACTGGAAGCACCGGGCGACGATACGGCGAACGCATGCATTGGTGAGCTGGTCGCGGCACTTGACTCTGATATTCCGGAGCCGCAGCGCGATGTCGATCAGCCGATGCTGATGTCGGTCGAGGACGTCTTCAGTATCAAGGGTCGTGGAACGGTGGCGACCGGTCGTATTGAGCGTGGTGTCGTCAAAGTTGGTGACGAAGTTGAGATCGTCGGTCTCGCTGATACCACCAAGACGACCGTGACCGGTGTCGAAATGTTTAACAAGACGCTGGATCAAGGCCAGGCCGGTGACAACTGTGGTTGCCTCCTTCGTGGTACGAAGAAGGACGAGATCGAGCGCGGTCAGGTTCTTGCCGCACCGGGCACGATCAAGCCGCACCACAAGTTTGAGTGCCAGGTCTACGTGTTGACGCAGGAAGAAGGTGGTCGTCATACCCCGTTCTTCAATGGTTACCGTCCGCAGTTCTACTTCCGTACGACCGACGTGACGGGAAGCCTGAACCTGCAGGGGGCCGAAATGTGCATGCCGGGCGATAACGTCGAGATGGTCGTCGAGCTTGGCAAGCCGATCGCTATGGAAGAGGGTGTTCGCTTCGCTGTTCGCGAAGGTGGTCGCACCGTCGGATCTGGCGTCGTCATCAAGATCATGGAATAGTCTGAACTCTAGCTGCCGGCGTCGCTCATGGCGATTCCGGCAGCTTTTGGTTTCTGCTCTTTCGGGGCAGAATCCGAAGGATGAAATCTCATGGCAAAAGCCGCGAAGCGAGAATATGTGTGGCTCCAGTGCAAGGAGACCGGCGACTTGAACTACCGTACGACCGTCAATGTGATGGGGGGCGTGCCGAAGCTTGAGTTGAAAAAGTATTGTAAGCGGCTCCGCCGGCGGACAGTGCACAAGATCAAACGGAAGTAGATCATCGTTTGCCGGTCATGCCGGTAAATGATAGATCGTGTTTGGCGGCCGGTACCCGTGGGGTAGACGCTAGGAGCGTAGCTCAATTGGCAGAGCTCCGGTTTCCAAAACCGGCGGTTGGGGGTTCGAGTCCCTTCGCTCCTGTTTGGTTTGAAATACGTTGGCTTGGATGCTGGCTGAGGGCATTCGAATGCGGGCCGTCGATAATGACGGCCTTCGATGTTCACAGTTCGGCTGGTGTCATTTGCCGTCTGGCTTGTCCTGCAAGGCAGACGGGAAGCAGCTGACGGATGACAGTCGTAAGAGTTTGGCATGTTCCTTTTGACGTGTCGAATTCAGTCGATCGCGGTTGATGCCGCGTTGGTGATCAAGTTAGGGGCGAAGAAGAAGCGTTCGACGCAGAGCCCGCGGCGGTTCCGGCTGCCGCTTTGCCAGCAACATGCGATGGCGTGAGGCAATCGTCAGGCTTGTCTCCGATGGATAACCAGGTCGAGATGACGCTGGTTGACTCCATTGGAGTCCAGTTGAGTTGAGCCCGGTGGCTCAGGTTCGAACGATCTTTGTTCAGGTGAGGCAACGGATTGGTTCACCTCGGTCAAGGCCCCTGTGATTATAGATTGGTAAGGCAAAGCAATGAGCCAGGCATCGAGTACACCTTTGGCGGATCAGGGTAGCACCGGTAGCGGAAGTGCGGGTTCGGGCGCACCCGGGGCCGGGGGTTCAGGCGGTTTCTTCGAGCAGTACAAGAAGGACCAGGGCAAGTGGACGCGCCTCGGAACGTTCGTGGGTTTGCTCGCACTCGGCGCGTGGGCGGCCTTGTCCCTCTATAACGCGCTTCAGGTTTATGAAGGTGACGAGTTCTGGCGCGTCATTGTGACGACCGGTATCCCGTTGGCTTTCTTTGCCGTCATTCTTGGGGCATGCTGGTGGGTGTCGTATACGAACCGCAAGAGCAGCGACTTCATGATCGCCACCGAAGGTGAAATGAAGAAGGTGAGTTGGTCCTCCCGCTCGGAGATCATCGGTTCGACCAAGGTGGTGATTTTCTTCACGATCGTTATGGCGACGCTGCTGTTCCTCGTCGATCTCTTGTTCTCTCAAGTGTTCAGCTGGATCGGTGTGCTGAAAACGGGCGGATAGGTATTGGCGTTTGGGCGGAGGCATCGCCATCAGGCAGGTGCTTCCTGTTGGCAGGCACCTGTTGTCTGCCAACCTTGGATGAGCAGGGCTGGGTGGAAACGCTTGGCGAATAGGCTCGTTTGGAAATTTTGAAACGGCTGATACCAGACGGAATCGCTTGGCCGTGTCGATCAGCTTTATGCAATTCGTTACAAGGGATTGTGGCGAACGGTTGATCCAATTGATCAACCTGAAAGGAAAGGCGAGGTAGGATTGGGATGAACGAGACTGATTCCCCAACACCGCAACTGCCTTCCGGAGAACCGATTTGCTCTCCTGGAATGAAGTGGTACGTGCTGCGTGTCGCATCAAACAAGGAATCGCAGGTCAAGAAGGCGTTGGAACGCAAGGTTAAGATCGAAGCGCTGGACGAGCGGATTGGCCGTATCCTGGTACCGACGGTGCCGGAGAAGAAAATGCGAGCCGGTGTGCTTCGTGTCATGCATCGAAAGCTGTATCCAGGCTACGTTTTCGTGGAAATGTCCTGTGAAGAGGATGGTTCCGTGAACGAGAACGTCTGGTTCATGGTTAAGGAAACCAGTGGCGTCGGCGATTTCATTGGTAGTGACGGCAAGCCCACGAGTATGGGGCAGCAGGAAGTCATTGCCATGCTGACGGCGACTGAAAAGTCTGAGGAAGAACCGACGCTGTCCGGTCTGAACATCCACAAGGGTGATCAGGTCAAGATCACCGATGGTGCCTTCGAGAGCTATGAAGGCGAAGTTGAATCGGTTGATGAGCGACGCGGAATGGTCAATGTCATTGTCTCCATTTTCGGGCGAATGACGCCGGTCGAAGTAGGGTACTGGCAGCTCGAGAAGGAAGAAGAATAGTCGGGCGTCCTGGTGGACCCTGGACGGCGGCATAAGCCGAGCATGGGGCGAGCCTGAGGCTGACAGGAAGGTACGATCGTGGCAGATAATAAAGAAGTAACCGGAACGATAAAACTGCAGGCGCCGGGTGGTCAGGCTACGCCGGCGCCGCCGATCGGTCCTGCGCTGGGTGCTCACGGTGTGAACATCGGCCAGTTCGTGCAGCAGTTCAACGCCTCGACGCAAGAACTTAATGGCATGCCGGTAACGGTGGTGATTTCCGTTTATGCAGATCGCTCATTCACGTATGAGGTGAAGAGCCCGCCGGCTGCCGTGCTGATCAAGAAGGAAGCGAAAGTCGACAAGGGCAGCGGTGAACCGCACGTCAAGAAAGTCGGCAGCATCAACAAAGAGCAGTTGCGAAGAATCGCAGAAACAAAACTGCCGGATTTGAATTCGACCACGATCGAGGCGGCAGAACGCGTTGTCGCCGGCACATGTCGTTCGATGGGCATCGAAGTCGTCGACTAGCGATGTCAGCAGGAACTGGCATGGTTGAGACTGTTCCCGTCGGTGGCATTCTGGTCGTTGACAAGGGAAGACGTAGAACAAGGTAACAGACACAGCAACTCCGGGCTTTGTCGGGAACGTCGAATCCGCCAGATGCGGGGCAGACGCCGGGGCAAAAGTCGGGAAGGAATTCGCAGATGAGCAATCGTAGCGTACTCTATCGCAAGCAGATCGAGGCAGGTGGCGCAGCCAAAGAGGCGATGACGTTGGACGACGGCATCCGTAAGATCAAGGAACTTGCCGCCATGCGTTCGGACCGTACGTACAAGAACGGCAAAAAGCGCAAGAGTCAGAATCAGACGGTCGAACTGCACATGCACCTTGGTATTGATCCTCGTCAAGCCGATCAGATGCTTCGCGGCGCTATCTCGCTTCCGAAAGGGATCGGGAAATCGCAGCGTGTCATCTGCTTCTGCGATGGTGAACTGATTGATGTGGCCAAGCAAGCTGGGGCGATGGAAGCCGGCGGCGAAGAGCTGGTTAAGAAAGTCGCGGATGGATGGCTCGACTTTGACGTCGCCATCGCGCACCCATCGATGATGGGGCAGGTTGGAAAGCTCGGTCGTGTGCTGGGGCCACAGGGCAAAATGCCGACCCCGAAGGCAGGCACGGTGACGCCGGATATCGCTGCTGCGATTCAGGAATTTGCTGCGGGGCGAATGGAATACCGTAATGACGCCGGTGGCAACATTCATCTTCCTGTCGGCAAGTCCGACTTCTCGGAAGGCGACCTGAAGGAAAACATTGAAGCGGCCATCGCGCACATTACCAAGATTCGGCCGGCCAATGCCAAGGGGCAGTACATCAAGCGTGTTTGCATCGCCGGCACCCGTACGCCTTCGGTGACGCTGGATGTTGCTCAGCACTAGCGGGTAACGCGGGGTATTGAAATGATCGGGCTTTACCATTCGTGGTCGAAGCCATGTGACTTGTTTGAATTGAATCGGTGTTCGGTTTTGGGCAATCGGTTCAGGTGAGATTGGTCGACGCAAACATGGTCGGCTTGGAACAGCCAGGCTCGAACGGGAAATCGTCAGCAGCCCGGCAACGCTAGAAAAAGCTGGAATTCAGTCAGCCAATAGTTCGGAAGGTGATTCGCTATGAGTAAGCCAGTCAAATCCATGATCATGTCGGAGTATCGCAAGCGTTACGAAGGTGTGGAAAGCGCTGCGGTCGTTGAGATGGTGGGAATGGACGTGCACGATCAAGAGAAAGTTCGTGTGGCTTTGCTTGAGCAGGATGCCCGCATGCAGGTCCTGAAGAATTCGCTTGCACGTAAAGCCTTTGAGTCGACGCCGCTTGAGCCGTTGGGCGAAGTGTTGCAAGGGCCATGTGCATTGGTTACGACCACGCAGGAAACCTTGATCGAGACCGCCAAGGTGCTTGTTTCGGCCGCAAAAGACTTCGAGGCATTCAAGCTGAAGAGCGCAGTTGTGGAAGGTGATCTGTTCACCGTATCACAGGTTGCCAAGATGAAGGGCAAGGCCGAACTGCTTGGCGAAATTTCCGGGCTCATCGGTTCGCCGGGTCGTGCTCTTGCCGGTTGCCTCAAGTCACCGGGTGGAAAGATCGCTGGCTGCTTGAAGAAGATGATCGAAGACAAAGAGGCAGCATAATCTCTTTGCCTGCCCGCAATGGGCTTGCGTTTGGATTGTCGCTGTCCTTTTGGGGCTCCGACTGATCCTGACTGTTTGAGTTGTCGGGTCGTGCATGTTGCGCGGCCCTGAGCATAGATTTCAGTAAGTGAGGTCACGGACTGGTTCGCTATCAGCGAATGAAATGGCTTGCATCGGGTGAGCCGCCTATTCGTGCGAAGAACTTAGATTGGAGTGACGCAGATGGCTGACGCACCTGCAGCAGAAGCAAAAGAATTCAGCGCGGAAATCACCGAGCTGGCCGATAAGTTGGTTGGTCTTTCGGTGAAGGACGCTCAGAGCCTCGTCGATTGCCTGAAGGAAGTTCATGGCATCGAGCCTGCCGGTGGTGGTGCTGTCATGATGGCAGGTCCTGGCGGTGGCGGCGGCGGTGGCGAAGAAGCCGAAGCCAAGACCTCGTTTGACGTCGTCCTCGAAGGCTTTGGCGACAAGAAGATCCAGGTCATCAAGGTCATTCGTGGTATCACCGGCCTGGGCCTGAAAGAAGCCAAGGAAATGGTCGAAAGCTGCCCGAAGGCGGTCAAGGAAGGCGTTTCGCAGGAAGAAGCCGACAAGATCAAGGCAGAAATCGAAGAAGCTGGTGGCGCTGTCGCCATCAAGTAGTGGCTTCATCAGGGCGGTTCTTCCGTCCGTCGATCGGCAATCATGCTAGATCGACAATCAGATATCCGAGTGGGGAGCTCCTTCCGTCTGGAAGGGGCTCCCGATTCGCGTTTCTCTCTGGGCTTGGCCTTCACGGTCGAACCCAACTCGGGCGCATGCGTTTGGGTGGCAACCACCGGGGCGCATAAGTTCGACGCAAGACCATCGAAGATCGCAGCCAGGCGAGATCGACCGGCGTACCTGGGACGGCCGGTCCCCCAGATGCCTTTCCTGCGATGAATCGTCCCCTTTTTTGACAATCAGTGTCTGTGTGTGGCAGTGCTTCAATTTGGCAGTGCTTGAATTTGGCAGTGTCTATGTGTGGCGCGTATTGGTGTATGCGTTTCTGCGGATGCGCTGGAGCAAATGCGTCTGGAAGCCGTGCTTTTCTGCGCGAGTTTCGGTGTGTAGATGCTCCGACCACGTGCCACCGCCGCTCAGCGATCACGCACAGATGGGTTCAACATGCTGTTAAGGATGGATGAATGCCAACGATTCTACCAGTAAGGGACTTTTCCAAGATTGGTGATGCCAATCCGGTACCGCAGCTCTTTGGTATCCAGCTGCGCGCCTACGAGAAGTTTCTCCAGGAGTTCGTTCCGCCATTGAAACGCGAAGTGCATGGCCTTGAGGCCCTGTTGCGCGAGATGTTTCCAATGGAGAGTTACGACGGCAACGTCTCGCTCCACTACGTCAGCTACGAACTGGGTAAGCCACGATACACGCCGGACGAATGCCGCGAGCTGCGATTGACATTTGGAATGCCGCTACGCATCCGCTTGCGCATGATTCGCAAAGACAGCGACGAGATCCAGGAAGACCTCGTCTATGTTGGCGACATGCCCATCATGATCGGTGGTGGCGAATTTATCATTAACGGTGCCGAACGTGTGATCGTGTCTCAGCTTCACCGATCGCCCGGGGTCGACTTCATCAAGACCCAGGCTGAGGGTGACCGCGCGTTGCACTCCTGCCGCGTGATTCCTGAACGCGGAAGTTGGATCGAGATCGAAGTCACAAAGAAAGATGTTCTTGCGATTCGTATCGATCAGTCGAGCAAAATCCCGGCGACCACATTCCTGCGTGCCATGGGTGAGCAGTACTCCACCGATGAGTCGATCATTGAGGAGTTCTACAAGACCAAGAATGTCCGTGCGTCCGCACTCGAACCTGACATGTACACCGTCTCGGCTATCTACGACGAAGAAACCGACGATCTGCTGGTTGGTGCCGGCTGTCAGATTGGGGATGCGGTGGAACGCATTCAAGAGTCGGGTATCAAATCCCTTCGCGTCATTGCATCGGTTACCGACCCGTTGCTCCTCAACACGCTCGCAGAAGATGGCTCACGGACCCACGAAGAAGCACTGCTCAAGTTGTACAGCCGGTTGCGTCCGGGCAACCCGCCGCAGCTCGACAAGGCTCGCAAGCTGTTCGCCGAGAAGTTCTACGATGAGAACCGCTATCGACTTGGTAAGGTTGGTCGTTTCCGTCTGAATCGTAAGTTTGATATGCAGGGCGACGATGGTGCCATGACGCTGACAGTTGAGGATATGCTTAACTGCCTGCGTTATCTGCTCAAGTTGCGTACCGGCGAGTCGGCATTTGCGGTGGATGATATCGACCACCTTGGCAACCGTCGTTTGCGAACGCTCGATGAACTCTGTGCTGACGAAATGAGGAAGGGTTTCCTCAAACTGCGCCGCACCGTTCAGGAACGTATGAGCTTGAAGGACCCCGACCAGATTGGTCGCGTGGCTGAGCTCATCAACAGCAAGTCGATTTCATCGGCCATTGATCTCTTCTTCGGTCGAGGCGAACTCTCGCAGGTCGTTGACCAGACCAATCCGCTTTCCCAGTTGACGCACGAACGGCGTCTCTCTGCTCTCGGGCCAGGTGGTCTGAACCGTAAGCGGGCGGGCTTTGAAGTGCGTGACGTTCACATCAGCCACTACGGTCGAATCTGCCCGATCGAGACGCCGGAAGGTACCAACATTGGTCTGATTGCATCGCTGGGTATCTACAGTGTCGTGGATGACTATGGATTCCTGATTACGCCGTACTTGACCGTCGGCAAGGAAGGGAAGCTTGGTGATAGCGTCTATCTTCGTGCAGATGAAGAGATGCGTGAGACCCTCGCACCGCCGGACGCGATCGAGCCGGGTGCCCATCGCCTGCGAGACGGTGCATTGCTCGCACGCGTGAACGGTGAGCTTGGCAAGGTTGATCGAAAGGAAATCAACTACGTCGATATTTCTCCGAAGCAGACCATCGGTGTCTCAGCTTCGCTGATTCCGTTCCTTGAGCATGACGATGCTAATCGCGCACTCATGGGTTCAAACATGCAGCGACAGGCTGTGCCGCTCTTGCGACCGGATCCACCACTCGTTGGCACGGGTATGGAGAGCGCGGTTGCTGCGAGTAGCGGGATGGTTGTTCGCGCTCGCACGACCGGTACCGTAACGTTCGTCGACGCCAAGCGAATTCTCATTGACGGCACAGATGAGTACATCCTTCGTAAGTTCCAGGGATTGAACGAGCGAACCTGTATGAATCAGAAGCCGCTCGTCAATGTTGGGCAGGCCGTCAAGGAAGGTGAGATCATCGCCGACGGGCCGGCAACGCAGAATGGCGTACTCTCGCTGGGTAAGAACCTGCTCGTCGCATTCCAGACATACAACGGTCACAACTTTGAGGATGCGATTGTTCTCAGCCAGCGTTTGGTCAAAGACGATTCGCTGACGAGCATTCACATCGATGAGTACGACGTCGAGTGCCGCGAGACCAAACTGGGACGCGAAGAGTTCACCGCGGACATTCCGAACGTCTCGGAGAAAGCTTTGGCGAACCTCGATGAGAACGGAATCGTTCGCCTGGGTACGCGGGTTCAGCAGGGTGACATTCTCGTCGGGAAAGTCAGCCCGAAGTCGAAGACTGAGTTGACGCCGGAAGAGAAACTGCTGCACGCAATCTTCGGTCGTGCCGGTGAGGACGTGAAGAACGACTCGCTTGAATTGCCATCCGGTGAGCAGGGCGTTGTGATTGATGCCAAGCATTTCTCCCGCCGTATGCACCTGTCTGATGAGCAGAAGGCCGAGCTGGATGCGCAGTTGGAAGCGTACACGAATGAACAGGATGAGAAAATCGTCAGTGCCTTTAAGCAGATGTGTGACGAGATTGAGTCCGTCATCGGCGATCCGATGATTGACCCGAACACGCGTCAGAAGGTCGGCCATAGCAATCTTGCTGAAGTTATTCTCGAACAGATTGCGGTATTCGACGAACATGTCCGGGCGCGTGAACTGAAGTGGGTAAAGCCGGTGGGGCGTCGTGACGATTGCCTTCAGATTGCGGACCGCTACTGGCCTCGCATTGAGGAGTTGACCGAGGAGCGTGAACGAAAAGTTGCGCAGCTCAAACGCGGCGACGAATTGCCGTCCGGCGTTCTTGAGATGGTCAAAATCTACGTGGCCACCAAGCGGCACATCTCGGTGGGCGACAAGATGGCGGGTCGACACGGGAACAAGGGTGTGATTGCACGCATTGTTCCGGAAGAAGACATGCCGTTCATGGATGACGGAACACCGGTTGACATCATGCTCAACCCGTTAGGTGTGCCTTCGCGTATGAACGTCGGCCAGATCCTCGAAACCCACCTGGGTTGGGCCGCCAAGGTCCTCGGTTTCCGTGCCGTGACGCCCGTTTTTGACGGCGCGTCGGAAATGGAAATTCATGAGGCCGTCCGCGAGGCGAATGCTTCTGCCGACGTGAGTGAAGGTAACGAGTCGGAATTGATCGAAGCCGGTCTCACCAGAAAGCACTTCGCGAAGATGCCGTACGGCGGGAAAGTGAAGCTTCGGGATGGACGCTCGGGCGAGTATTTCGATCAGCCCGTGACGGTGGGTTACATCTACATGTTGAAACTGCACCACCTCGTTGACGACAAGATTCACGCCCGTGCAACCGGGCCTTACAGTTTGATCACCCAGCAGCCGCTGGGCGGTAAGGCACGAACCGGTGGACAGCGATTTGGAGAGATGGAAGTTTGGGGTCTGGAAGCCTATGGCGCCGCCTACATCCTTCAAGAGCTGCTGACGGTTAAGAGTGACGATGTCGAAGGTCGCACCAAGATCTACGAGGCCATGGTCAAAGGACGCAACACGCTGGAAGCAGGCACGCCGGTTTCCTTTGACGTTCTTTGCAATGAGCTTCGCGGTCTCTGCTTGAATATTACCCTTGAGAAGAAGCAGGTGATCTGATGGCTGAACTCGTTGGACCAATTGAACACGAAGTGGGCGGCAACCTTGAGCATGCAATGCAAGACATCGAGTTCGCCACCACGACGGATCTCGCACCGGATGAACTGCGGGCGTTTTACGAACGTCATGGTATTCACACCACGGCCTCGGAAGAGCAGCTTCGTCAGATGCTGGAGCACACCTTCTGCTTTGTGACCGCTCGCCGGCACGGTGAGTTGATCGGTCTCGCACGAGGGGTGACCGACGGACTTTGGGGACGTCTGGCCGAGTGCAAACTTGACCCGCGTTTCCAGGGGCCCGCTTGTCTTTCCAAGACCGGCGGTCGTATCGAACATGATGCGACGGGCATCGCGCGGGAAATGGCTCAGCGAGTTATCGATGCACTCAGAAACTACGGCGTGGAACGAATAGACGCTGTGGCGTACGGGACGGAAGTCGATTTTTGCCAGGAGTTGGGTTTCCGCCGCATGAGCGGCGTCGTCGCCCTGGAATGGCAGGCATCGTAAAGAAATAGGCAACAGGCCCTTTCATGAAAGGGCGAAACGGGTTGCGTCGGCCTGCACACCGTCGCGGCTCTCGAACGATTTCTCAGGCTGAAGCTGTACCGGATGGTATCCGTAATTGCGGACCACAGCTTTTGGCCCAACCATAAAGGGATTCACTGCCCATGCATGACAATCTCTATGACAGGGTGAATGATTACACCCAGGTACACATTTCGTTGGCTTCGCCCAACGACATTCGCAGCTGGTCTTTTGGCGAAGTAAAGAAGCCCGAGACCATTAACTACCGAACCTATCGCCCGGAAAAGGATGGCCTTTTCTGTGAGCGTATCTTCGGTCCGGAGCGCGACTGGGAATGTGCCTGCGGTAAGTTCAAAGGAACGAAGCACAAGGGAATCATCTGTGACCGTTGTGGCGTGAAAGTGACCCACTCGCGCGTTCGTCGTAAGCGTATGGGCCACATTAACCTCGCAGCACCTGTGGTTCACATCTGGTTCTTCAAAGCCATGCCATCACGCCTTGGTGCGTTGTTGGATATCAAAACCGCGAGCCTTGAGAAGGTCGTCTACTTCCAGGACTACATCGTCATTGATCCTGGCGATACGCCGCTGAAAGAACGCCAGCTGCTCACGGAAGAAGAGTATCGAAATTCGCTCGACAACTACGGGCATAGCTTCACCGCCATGATGGGGGCGGAGGCGATTAAGGAACTGCTTGAACGCCTTGACCTCGATCAGTTGTCGGTCGACCTGCGCGACGAGCTTTCCAAAACCGGAAGCAAGCAGCGGGAGAAAGACCTGGCGAAGCGCCTGAAGATCGTTGAAGCGCTGCGCGGTTCGCCAAACCATCCTTCCTGGATGGTATTGGATGTGATCCCCGTGATTCCTCCGGACTTGCGTCCGCTGGTTCTGCTGGATTCGGGGAACTTCGCGACCAGTGACCTGAACGACTTGTATCGTCGAATTATCAACCGTAATTCGCGTCTGAAGAAACTCGTCGATCTGAATGCGCCTGAAGTCATCATTCAGAACGAGAAGCGAATGCTTCAGCAGGCCGTGGATGCGCTGTTTGACAACGGTCGATGCCGCCGTCCGGTTCTGGGTTCGAGCAATCGTCCGCTCAAGTCCATGACGGACATGATCAAGGGTAAGCAGGGGCGATTCCGCGAGAACCTTCTCGGTAAGCGTGTCGACTACTCGGCCCGTTCCGTGGTCGTTGTCGGGCCGGAGCTGAAGCTCCACCAGTGTGGCCTTCCCAAGAAGATTGCGCTCGAGCTGTTCCAGCCCTTCATCATTCGCAAGCTCAAAGAACGCGGATTGGCTGATACCATCAAGTCGGCCAAGAAAATGCTCGAACGCCGTGACCAGGCGATTTGGGACATTCTTGAAGAGGTTATTTATCTGCACCCGGTTCTGCTGAACCGTGCGCCGACGCTGCACCGAATGGGGATTCAGGCATTTGAACCTGTCCTCGTTGAAGGCAACGCGATTAACCTGCATCCGCTCGTTTGCAAGGGCTTTAACGCCGACTTCGATGGCGACCAGATGGCGGTTCACCTTCCGCTTTCGATCGAAGCGCAGGTAGAAGCGCACGTGCTGATGTTGTCAACGCACAACATTTTCAGCCCGGCAAACGGAAGCCCGATTGTTTCTCCGACGCAGGACATCGTGATGGGGGTCTTCTATCTGACCACGGATCACGTATCTCCCAAGATCGAGGAGAACGAGGCACCGCGCTTTGCAAGCGATTTCGAGGCGATGATGGCGTATGATCTCAAGAAGATCAGTATCCACGACAAGATCCTCGTTCGCATTCCGCACAAGCAGGTCGTTAACGATGTGAAGGGTGACGTGGAAGACGCCCCGGCAAACGGACGCGTGCTGACAACGGTTGGTCGTCTTATCCTGAACGACGTTCTGGACAATGACATGCCGTTCTACAACTGCTCGATCTCGCAGAAGGGTCTCGTTCGCGTCATTGCCGACTGTTACGAGTTCCTTGACCGATCGCGTACAATTGCTGCTCTTGATGATCTGAAATCACTTGGATTCAAATGGAGCACGCTCGCCGGTCTCTCCTTCGGTGTGACCGATATGCGTATCCCGGAAGATAAGGTGCGAATCCTCGACGAAGCCCAGGGGGCAGTCGACACGATTGAACGTGCCTTTGACGACGGAAGTCTGACACGGCTTGAACGCTACAACCAGGTCATCGACAAGTGGATTCACGCGCGAGAGCTTGTGACCGCTGCGATGATGAAGGAACTCAAGACCGACTTCCGTGATCCGGATGGTCATTACTGCCATGCCGATGACACAGATTCGTCACCGTACCTGAATCCGATCTATCTCATGACCGAGTCAGGTGCTCGTGGTAGTGTCGACCAGATTCGTCAGCTTGCCGGTATGCGTGCCCTTATGGCGAAGCCGTCAGGCGAGATCATTGAAACACCAATCAAGGCTAACTTCCGTGAAGGCCTGAACGTGCTTGAGTACTTCTCGTCGACGCACGGTGCTCGAAAGGGCCTCGCTGATACGGCGTTGAAGACCGCTGACTCCGGTTATCTCACGCGAAAACTGGCCGACGTCGCACAGAACGTGATCGTGAACACGATTGACTGCGGTACCATCAATGGTGTCACCAAAGAGGCACTGTACCGAGGTGAGGAAGTGGAAATTCCGCTGCGTGAGTCGATCATCGGTCGAATCGCACGCGACGATATCCGCAACCCGGTGACCGACGCCGCGATCGTGTCTGAGAATCAGGTGATCACCAAAGAAATCGCAGCGGCGATCGAGGATCTCGGGCTCGATAAGATTCGTGTTCGAAGCCCGCTGACTTGCGAGATGGGACGCGGCATGTGCGCCCGTTGCTATGGCATGGACATGTCAGCCGGTCGAATCGTCGAAGAGGGCATGGCGGTTGGAATCATCGCCGCCCAGTCGATTGGTGAACCGGGTACCCAGCTCACCATGCGTACCTTCCACACCGGTGGTGTGGCACAGAAGACGGCCATGGAAAGCATGCTGAAAGCATCCCAAAAGGGTGTGATCAAGTTCCATGATCTTAACTGTGTGAAGGTGCCCGGCGAAAACGGTGAAGAACGCATTGTCGCCCTGAAGCGAAACGGTGAGATTCTCCTGGTTGACGAAAAGGGACGAGAGCTGTCACGCGATAAAATCTCGTACGGTAGTATCATCCTTGTTGAAGAAGGACAGACCGTTTCCAAGGGAACCGTTCTCTGCGAATGGGATCCGCACCTGACACCGATTCTCGCCGAAGTTGGTGGTTTCATCCGCTTCCAGGATGTGGCAGAAGGTGAGACGGTTCGACTTGAACAAGAGGGTGGTAGCAGTCGTTTTGTCGTCATTGAACACAAAGGCGAAAAGCACCCGCAGATCGTGATCGAAGACAAGGGCGGCCACGTGCTCGACTACCACTACCTTCCGGCCAAGGCTCGAATCGAAGTGGAAGAAGGGCAGGAGATCCTTCCAGGTCAGTTGCTTGCACGCCAGCCGCGTTCGATGGGTGGTACGCAGGACATCACCGGTGGTCTGCCGCGTGTGACGGAGCTCTTCGAAGCACGGCGTCCGAAAGAGCCGGCCGTCATGGCGGAAATCTCGGGCACCATTGAGATTCGCGCTGACAAGCGTCGCGGCAAGATGACAATTGTCGTTGCCAGTGAGAGCGGTCTTGAGAAGGAGCATCACGTTCCGCAAGACAAGCACCTGCTGGTCCACGCAGGCGACAAGGTCGAGGCGGGTGATCCGCTGATCGATGGTCCGTTGATCCCGCACGACATCCTGCGAATCAAGGGTGAAGAGGCACTGCAAAGCTACTTGCTCAGCGAGATCCAGGCAGTCTATCGAAGCCAGAACGTGGGTATCTCCGACAAGCACCTCGAGGTGATCCTGTCGCAGATGCTTCGCAAGGTAAAGGTTGAGCATCCGGGCGATTCCATGTTCCTCCCGGGTGAAGTTGTTGATAAGTTCCGCTTCCGCGAAGAGAACGAGCGCCTGGCGCGCAGCGTCATCATCTCGAATGCTGGTGATACCACGCTGCACCTCGGTGAAGTCGTGACCAAAGCCCAGTTGAACGAAGCCAACGACGAAGCCGACGAGGAAGGTGGGGAACCGGCCAAGGGTAAGCGACCGCGTCCGGCCACAGCCACGACGCTGTTGCTTGGAATCACCAAGGCGAGTTTGTCCAGTGAGTCCTTTATCTCCTCCGCGTCGTTCCAGGAAACCACCAAGGTCCTGACAGAGGCCTCACTGGGTGGTGTGCACGATGAGCTTCGCGGTCTCAAGGAAAACGTTATTCTGGGTCACCTCATTCCGGCCGGTTCCGGCTTCAAGCAGTACCAGCGACTGCGTGTTCGCCAGATCGGTGAGCCGTTGCCGGAAGAAGTGGATACGCCGGCAGATCTCGTGGCACCGGGAGCGGTCGCATCGCGTTTCGGCGCATTGCCACCGTCAGGACCGGGCGCACCCGGCGCGACAGCCATGAGCTCATTCCCAGGGCCAGGTACACTGGCGCCGCCTTCGACCATGCCGCCGACGCTGCCGGGCGGGCAACTGCCCGACATCGGAGGAATGGCCAGCGGCGGACTGACCGGCGGAACGCTGCCATCACCGGGCTCGCTGAGTGGATTGTCCGGCGGTGGGCCGATTCCGACAGATTCCGGAAGCGGAACGTCGGAAGATATGATCCGGGAAGCCGAAGGGCTGCTCGGCGGTGGGATGCCCGAGCCGGCAGATGATCCTGCCCCGGGACCTGATATGACGCCCGAGGCAGATGGCGATGGTGCGGACAGCGGCGACGATTCGCCGATGTAAATCGGCCTGCTGTCCCGAAAACGGTCGAATTCGGAAACGTTGGATTCTGGTAGGGCCGGGTACTATGTATTTGGACACAATCGTGTTATAGTGCTCGGCCCAGAAGACCAGCCTGGCTGGATTCTGGCTCCTTCTTATGGCTGTCAGCGGCTTGGCCGCTGATTGGAGAATCAGCTCGTACGCCCGTTGAGGCGAACGCCAATGCTGGAAATAGTGTTATGGTTTATCGCCGTACCGCATCGTTGGTGCGGATGATCTTCGAGGAATCGAATGCCTACGATTAATCAGTTGGTCCGCCGTGGGCGGAAGAGCGTGCTCAAGAAGTCCAAAGTTCGAGACTTGGAACAGTGCCCTCAACGCCGCGCAGTTTGCCTGACGGTGAAGACCCAGACGCCGAAGAAACCGAATTCGGCTCTGCGAAAGGTCACCCGTGTTCGTCTTTCGAACGGTAAGGAAGTGACGGCTTACATTCCGGGTATCGACCACAACCTGCAGGAGCACTCGATTGTTCTTGTTCGTGGCGGTCGTGTCCGTGACTTGCCGGGGGTACGTTACCACATCATTCGTGGTGCGCTCGACACCGCTGGCGTGGAGTCTGACAAGGAAGGTCACCCACGAAACCGTAGCCGTAGTAAGTACGGTGTGAAGAAACGCAAGTAGTTTTAGGCAATACGTAAACAGGAAGTTTGCAGCCCAATGGATACCTCTTCACAAAATCTGATGCAGCAGGAAGCAGCCATCGCAGCGACGACGTCGCTCGGACGCACCGCGCGATTCATGTTGATCGCCGCCGGTTGTCTTGCGTTGGCTATGTCGGCTGTCGTCAAAGTGCCAGTGCCTGGCACCGACGTACCGGGGACGCTGCAGTTGCTTGCCGTGATCAGTGTCGGTCTCTGGCTCGCACCGCGTGATGCGTTGGCCGCCACCGGAAGTTACCTGATGCTCGGCACGCTTGGGCTGCCAGTGTTTGCTGCCGGCTCGTTGGGGCTGTGGGGGCAGACGGGTGGCTACCTCATTGGGTTCATGGTTGCCGCCATGGTGGTCTCCACGATTTCCGGTCGAAGCGATCGGGCTGGTTTTGCCGTTCGAGCTGCATTGGCAGCCGTGGCAGGATTGGTGATCGTGTTGACATGCGGAACCGTCTGGCGTGCCATTTGGCTTGGCAGCCTTTCGACGGCTTTCGCCACGAGCGTGATGCCGTTCCTCATCAAAGGGATGGCAGAAGCAGGCATCGCCTGGCTCGTCGCAGTTTCCGCATCGCCGTTACTGGCACGGACGCGGAAGTAAAGTACGACTCGTTTGACAGCATCTGCCGCGTTCCTTGTGAGCGTCGGCGGTCAAAATAAATGGTATGGGTTGAGAGCAGGATAAGTTTTTCGTTCAGGAATATTCGCGACCATGGGATATAAGCGATTCACTCAGTCACAGGCTCAAATGAGGCCTGACTCACGGTACAACAGCCTGATGGTGTCTAAGTTCATCAACGGCATCATGCTGGATGGTAAGAAGAGCACCGCGACGCGGGCGTTCTACAACGCCATGGACATCGTCGAGAAGCGCATCAAGGATGTGCCGCCCCTCGAGGTATTCGAAACCGCCGTCAACAACTGCAAGCCGAACGTGGAAGTACGTTCGAAGCGCGTTGGTGGTAGTAACTACCAGGTTCCAATGCCTGTGAATCGCAAACGGCAGCAGTCGCTTGCATTCCGTTGGATTCGTGAGGCCGCTCGTGCCAAATCTGGCAAGCCGCTGGCGGAACGCTTGGCAGCTGAAATTACCGATGCCTTCAAGCGCGAAGGCACGGCGTATACCACGCGAGAAAACGTGCACCGAATGGCGGAGGCGAACAAAGCCTTCGCACACTTCGCCTGGTAAGAAAAACGAATCCTGCTGTGATCGAATCAAGCCCATCCGGATGTTCCGTGTGGGCTTCTTTTTTGGCATGTTGTAGCATGCGATGGCATGGTGTGAAGGTAAGTCCGTAAGCAACTCGTGGAACGCGTGAATCATGGATCTGGCAAAGTTACGAAACATTGGGATCGCCGCCCATATCGATGCTGGCAAAACCACGACCACGGAGCGAATGCTCTACTACACCGGAAAAACCCACAAAATGGGAGAGGTGGACGACGGAACCACGACCACCGACTTCGATGAACAGGAGCAGAAACGGGGTATCACGATCTATTCTGCTGCGGTCAGCTGCCCGTGGAAGGACCATACCATCAACCTGATTGATACTCCCGGTCATGTCGATTTCACCGCCGAAGTGGAACGGTCACTTCGCGTACTGGATGGTATGGTGGCTGTTTTTTCTGCCAAAGAAGGGGTCGAGGCACAGTCCGAAACCGTTTGGCGGCAGGCAGATCGATATGAAGTGCCGCGTATCTGCTTCATCAACAAAATGGACCGGATCGGGGCGGACTTTGAAACGACCGTCGATGCCATTCGTTCAAGACTGGGCGGTAACGCCGTGCCCTTGCAGATACCGATCGGTGCTGCCGACGATTTCAAGGGGATCATTGATCTCATCGAAATGAAGGCCATTTTCGCGACCGACGATCTCGGCGCCGAGGTGGAAGAACGCGATGTGCCGGACTCTCACCGGGAAGAGGCGGAAGCACAACGGCAGATCATGGTCGAAGCTGTCGCCGAGCAGTCCGAGGAACTGCTCGAAAAGTACCTGGCGGAAGGTGAATTGACCAACGACGAAATTCGGAAGGCGATCCGAATCGGAACACTCCAGCGGACGCTGGCGCCAGTCCTTTGTGGAAGCTCGCTCCATTATGTCGGTGTACAGCGCATGCTGGATGCTGTCTGCGATTACTTGCCAAGCCCCTTGGATATGCCGGCCATCGTCGCCGCCGATGCCAAGAAAACAGACGTCGAACATTCTCTGACCTGCGATCCCAAAGGGCCGTTGGCCGCAATGGTATTCAAGATTGTCGCCGAGAAGCCTGTCGATCTCTTCTACGCGCGAATCTACTCGGGAACGCTCAAGTCCAGTTCGCGGTTGTTGAATGCCAACACGGGTGACAAAGAGAACATCTCGCGGATATTCCGTATGTTTGCCAAGCGAAGAGACCAGCTCGACGCGGCGACGGCAGGAGATATCGTCGCACTGATTGGTCCCAAGAATGTGCTGACGGGCCATACGCTTTGCGAAGCAAAAAACACCTACGTTTTGGAGACCATCGACTTCCCGGAAACGGTGATCAGTGTGTCCGTGGAACCCAAGTCTTCGAAGGATCGCGATAAGCTCTTTGATGCGTTGCGTGCCTTGGAACGCCAGGACCCCACGATTCAGGTTTCCATCAACGAGGAGACCGGGCAAACCCTGATCTCCGGGATGGGGGAGTTACACCTTGAGATCATGGTGCAGCGACTCAAGTCGGATATGAACGTCGATGTGCTTGTCGGCAAACCACGTGTGTCCTATCGCGAAAGTGTCTCCGGAACCGGAGAAGGCAAGATCGCCTTCGAACGGCATATCGGTGGGAAGGATCACTTTGCGGAGGTGACCTTGCGAATGGAGCACCGTAAGCATGATCCGGACCAGCCTGCCTTCGAAATCGTGAATGAGGTGACCGGTGAGGAATTCCCCAGGGAATTCATCCAGGCCGTCGAGCTGGGGATCACCGAGGCTGCCCAGAGTGGCGATCTTGGCGGATACCCCGTCATTGACTGGAAAGTGACCATCGTGGCTGCGGAAATGCGGGAAGATCAAAGCACTGAGCTCGCCTTCGAAACTGCCGCGCGGATGGCCTTTTACGAAGCCATGCGCAACGCCGGCCCAGTCCTCCTGCAACCGATCATGGATGTCGAGGTGGTGACGGCGGATGAGTACATGGGGGCAATCATGGCCGACCTGAATGCCAGGAAGGCCGTGGTACGGGAAACGCAAATCCGAGATCAGGACCGCGTCATCCTCGCAGAAGTGCCTCTCTCGGCCATGTTTGGCTATGTGACCAAGCTCCGAAGCCTGTCACAAGGCAGGGCGACGTCCTCCATGACCCCGCTTCACTACGCCGGAGTCCCCGAAGCCGAAATGCGAGCGCTGGTAGGCTAGGTTCCATTTTCCTGATTTCATTCCCACCGGAATCGGTGGATTGAGGGTGGTGTTGGCATGTGGGCCTGGATTGCCGTCGAACCTGTTGGAATAGGGGTTTCAGGGGTCTTGCGGGTGCACAAATAATCCGAAATAAGCGGTTGACAGTGTTACGAGACGTATTATCTTTATCCGTCTGCCGAAATTTTCCGGCAGCACGAATAGTAAGGATTGATTTGTGGGGATGAACAGTTGAGTACGAGAATCCGTATCCGAATGGAAGCCTATGATCCGCAGTCACTTGACGCTTCGGCGCAGGAGATTGTAGAGCAGGCCAAGCGCACCAGTGCCAAGGTTCACGGCCCCATTCCGTTGCCGACGCGCATCGAGCGATACACGATTCTTCGTGGTCCTCACATTGACAAAAAGTCACGTGAACAGTTCGAGATGCGGACTCACAAGCGCATCATCGACATCAGTGAGCCGACGGCACGCACGGTTGAGGCCATCAACCGAATTCAGGTCCCGGCGGGCGTATTCGTGAAAATCAAGACGTAAGGTCAATCTCCTCGTTGGTGCGGATCGGAATAAAGCGCACCGGCATGCGAAGGCCAACCGACCGACTCCGAATCACAGGACGATTTGAGAGGCGGTTTGTTTGTCGATTGACTTTGAGGATAACATTTTGCTCTGTGATTTTTTCGCAGGTGCCGGAATGCAGACGACCTCGGTCGTCCATGATCGATCGTAAACGGTCGATCATCTTTGCTGACCGGCAACACGTGAAAATGAAACACGGTAAGCACCCGAGTTTGGGAGTGAACGCATGAGGCCTGGAATCCTAGGAACCAAGATCGGCATGACCCGTATCCTCGATGAGAACGGGAAGGCTGAAACGGTCACCGTGGTGAAGGCTGGTCCCTGTGTCGTATTGCAGGTCCGGAATCAGGAACGTGACGGTTACGATGCCCTCCAGCTCGGGTTTGAAGATGCCAAGCCGCATCGTTCCACGTTGCCGATGATTGGCCACGCCGCACAAGCTGGTGTGGGGCCGAAGCGTTTCGTTCGCGAGCTGCGACTCGACGCACCGGCTGACGGCATTGAGCTTGGTCAGGTGATGACAGTAGAGTCATTCTCTGAGCAGGAAGTGAAATACGTTGATGTCGTCGGAACCACCAAGGGGGCTGGTTTTGCCGGCGTCATGAAGCGTTACGACTTCGGTGGTAAGGAAGCCTCGCACGGTGTTGAACGAAAGCACCGTTCGATCGGAAGTATCGGTGGTCACGCCAATACGGGTACCGGTCGCGGCATCAAGAAGGGTAAGAAAATGGCAGGGCACATGGGATGTGTCCGCCGCACGATTTCCGGGCTTCGCCTGATGAAGGTTGACGCAGATAACGACCTGTTGCTGATTCGTGGAAGCATCCCGGGTGCGGCAGGATCGTACGTAATGGTTCGCAAGGCGAAGAAGAAGGATTAGTCGGATGGTTGCGGTACCAGTTTTCGATACAAAGGGTAACCAGACGGGTGAGATGGAGATCGATCCCGCGGTGCTTGGTGGCGAGGTTCGACCCGTATTGCTCAAGCAGGCGGTTGTCACCTTCCAGGATCACCAGCGTCAATTCAGTGCCCGCACCAAAGGTAGAAGCGACGTTGAGGGTTCGACCCGCAAGCTCTACCGACAGAAGGGTACAGGTAACGCCCGCGCGGGTACAATTCGTACACCGGTAAGGCGTGGCGGTGGTCGTGCTTTTTCGCAGCGTACGCCACGCGCACATAAGGCACTGCCCAAGAAGATGCGCCGTCTCGCACGGAATAACGCCATCTTGGCAAAAATTGAATCCAAGCAGGTTCTCATTGTAGACGGCTTGGACATCAAAGAGCCAAAGACAAAGCCGTTTGCCAGCATGCTCAATGCTTTGGGTGCTGGAAACGGCTGTTTGTTTGCGCTCGCTAGCCGTGACGAGAATGTATACCGTTCGGGACGAAATATCCCGCGAACGATGATTCGCCCGGTGGCTGAACTGAATGCTTACGAAGTTTTGCTGGGCCGAAAAGTGATTTTCACGCGCGACGCCTTCCAGCGTCTTTGCGATAACCCTGGCAACGCACAGGGTGACAACGACGAATAGC